>CAYZAH010000186.1:0-7268 GCA_964475805.1 uncultured Pirellulales bacterium
ACAGAGACCTTTGCCGAGATGGAGTACGAAGAAAGTCCCGTCGAGCCTGAGCCGTCGATCGCCGAGAACGATCTGTATGGATCGATTATGAAATCCATGTCCGCGGCCGATGCAACCACGGAACCTGAGTCTGACGTGATCGAAGAGCCAGAGCCTCAGATCATCGAGGAGACTCAGGTACAAGCTACCGATACCGAGGAAGCCGACACAGAGACCTTTGCCGAGATGGAGTACGAAGAAAGTCCCGTCGAGCCTGAGCCGTGGATCACCGAGGACAACCGATATGAATTGACCGTGGAATCCACGTTTGTGGTTGGTACAGCCCCGGACGAACCTGAAATGATCGAAGAACCCGAGCCTGAGGCTGTTGAGGAAACTCAGACGTGGTCCATCGAAGGAACGGACACAGAGACATTGCCAGGGATGGAACCTGAAGAAGCCCTTGTGCCATACGAGCTGGAAGCCGTCGAGGTCACCCCGGCCGAGTCCGTCGAGGTCTCTGAACCGAAGGTTGCCGAAGAATCCCAGTCCAAGACTCCCGTCATGGAAGGAGAAACGGAGTCAGTGTCACTGCGTCTTGCCAGCATCATTGGCGGCAAGGCCCAGCCGGCGGTTGCGCAGAAGCCTAAGGCGACCACTGCCGAGGCGACCAAAGCCCAAGCCGACAAGAAGGCGTCCAAGCCGAAAGTCGTCGAGAAACCTCGCCAACAGCAGACCGTCAAAAAGAAGAAATCGATATTCTCATTCCTTGAGAATATTTTCAAAAGCTCGAACGATAAGACGAAGTAAGATACAAGCGTCTGGATCGTAACGAAACAAGGGCGGTCGTCAATGGTCGATGCCGACGGCTCGCCCCGCTAAGAATGACTGTTCTTGACGGGATAACGGGATATACGCAATTATCCATCTTGTGAATCCTGTTATCCCGTCTAAAATCACTGACCTTGCGAATCTCGTCTTAGCCTCTAAGACATCGTACCCCGAAGGTAAGCCCCAGAAGAACTGCACGTCACGCATAACTCCGCTCGTGAGCACCGAACAAGCCTTGAAACAAGGAGAGAATAGCCGACTGTCCTTCGCGCCTATATCTTCTGGTCTTTCTTGCCTTTGCGTGCGAGTACTCTCATCAAGAGCACTGTAGCCGTACCCATGCCTAAGCACAGAGCCAACGCTATGACAGTGAGCACGATTCGAGGGTCACTGTAAGGCCGGGAAGGTGCGAAGGCTTGCGTCAACACTTCGACTGGAGCAATAGCATCACGCACATTTCTCTCCATATTCTTCTGATCCAAGCGTTGCCGAACTGCATCAAAAAGATCCTGCTGGTGTTTCAACTCCTTCTTTTGGCTCTCGAGTTTTTGGGCGATCTCAAACATCCCTGCAAATTCTGCCGTTTGTTTCTGCAACTCCCTACGTAGAAGCTGTTCCTCATGTTTTGCCCGGGCCAGTTGATTCACAAGAGATGTAGTCTCCTCCATGCGAGAAGGGCCATTCGGGTCAACAGGCTTTGCCGTCACCTCGGCGGCACGAACGGATATATCATTGTTGTCGTCGAGACCGGTGCGCTGCTTGTCCCACTCCAGAAGGGCAATACTTTGCCGCATTTCGCTCAGACGAGCTCCTGTATCATCCAGACGAATCCTCCTGCTGGAGACGAGCTGCTCCGGAGTCACCGTGCCGAGCCGTTTGCCGAGGTCGGCGATGGTTTTCTCCTGTCTTCTAATATCATTTTCCAGCTTGCTGTATTCCGCTGTCAACTGGCGGTAAAGCTTCGCCTCGTCCATATCAGACGCTTCTCCAATGTATCGTATGTACTGGTTCAGAACGGCGTTGACAATACACTCAGCATCTTCAGCATTGGGATCAGTAAAGGAGACATCAATAATCTCGGTTTGCTCACGAGGCCGAACTGAAAGAGCATCCCGAAGCCTCTCCAAAGGAGGAGGATCTGGGTTCCCATTCAGCCGCCGCTTGAGTGACGTGGGAGGATTCCTAAACCATTGTGTCTGCCGTACGTCCTGCTGATCCAATACACGCTGTAGAACGCTCGGACTTCTCACAATGGAGACTTGCGTATTCACAAATGAGTCGTAGAAAGGAATCTGTCCATTATCGTCTGTCCGAAAGACCAGGCGGGGGATGACCGGCCGGACGCGTATTTCCGCTCGCGCTTGATACGTGGGGACTATCTGCGTCCATATCGCCACAATCGCAAGGACCGCAATGAGAGCTGAAACTGCCAATACAAGAATTGATGACTTTCTCATCTCCACTCCTCCTCAAAAAGGGCGTACTATTGGTATCCAATCGCTATTACGATCTTTAGGCGGTTCCTTCCCAACGCTCCATCTCTATTCTACCATGACCAGCCAGGATTGTCTATTGTGGCAACTACGTATTTTCCTTGACTTATTCCTATTGGTGATTGACAACTGAACCCTGATCTTCAGGACAATCAGTAAATTGTGGAAAAAAATGCGACGCTCCTACCCCCCCCATGTTTGACAAACAGCGCGCATACGGATTTTGCCTCCTTTTTGGCCCCCTTTTCGGTTTCCACGGCACAATTTTCTCATCTTTCAGACAGACTCTTGAATTGTTGTTGAGGTCATGTTACTATAGTTTATCCCAAGGAGGGTCGGTTTGGCAGGGTGTTAAGGGAAAATCCCCGTGTACAATTGCCGTAGAGCAAGAAAGACGACTCAGTACGGCCGCAACGGCAAGACTATGAAGACTATGTAGGACGAAAGGAGGAATCCAATGCACAAGACAATGTTCAAACGACCTTCCAATATCATTCTCCTGCTGATGGGCTTACTGTGCTTGTGGAGCACGCAGGCTATGGCCCAGACCCCGGGGGACCCCATTCCTCCGGAAACAGACCTCACAAGTTCGCCGCCTTTCATTACCGAACTCGTGGACCTCACTGCACTGACTCCAGAGCAGGTGGTGCAGATGCGAAGTGATGGTCTCGGCTGGGGCAACATCATGATAGCCACACGTCTGGCCGAACGGATCGCCGCGGATAGTGATGGCACCGTGACGTTTGACGAGGCCCTTGCGGAGGTGCTGAATGCTCGTGCCGAGGGCAAGGGATTCGGCCAGATCGCCCACGAACATGATCTGAAACTCGGACGCGTTACCGGTGATGGCGACGCGCCGAATTCAACGAATCCGCCTCCTTTTATCGATGAGCTCGTCGATATCACTGAACTAACGCCGGAACAGGTAGGGCAAATGCGAAGCGACGGCCTCGGTTGGGGCAACATCATGATAGTCACGCGTCTGGCTGAACGAATCGCTGCCGATAGTGACGGCGCCGTGACATTTGATGAAGCCCTTGCCGGCGTATTGGATGCCCGTGCTGAGGGCAAAGGATTTGGCCAGATCGCTCATGAGAATGATCTGAAACTCGGGCGCGTAGTCGGGAATGGGGACAAAGGGGTATCCGGTCTTGGGGAAGGTAACCTTGGGCCCGTCAGAAATATCGAGCGCAGAAGAGACCGGGAGAAGAAACAGAATATCTACCGTCAACTCTTCGGCCTCCTGGGTTTTGAAAAGAAAGAAGGGCCTGGAAAACCGTCGAAGCCCGACAGACTCGACAGACCGGAACGCCCGGCAAAACCTGAGAAGCTCGAAAGGCCGGAACGTCCCGAGAAGCCGGAAAAGCCGGAACGTCCCGAGAAGCCGGAACGTCCCGAAAAGCCTGAGAAGCCGGAGAAACCAGAACGTCCCGAAAAGCCGGAGAAGCCGGAACGAGGGCCCAATAAGTGACATATCGTCTCTTTGCATTTGCCCTTTTCGCATGGATCGGGGGAGCACTCATCGGCTCCCCCGATTTTTCCTTTGCTGACGAGAAACCGACGTGGCAGACCGGTTTGTCTTTTTCCTATTTGACCGGAGATTACGGGGAAGACGAGAATACCGATATCTACTACACTGCAGTGAGCGTAAAGCGGTATCTGGAGAGGGGTGACGTCACGTTGACGGTTCCCTACCTGGATATCTCCGCCGATGGAGCCACTTTTGTAGGGGGGCAGGTAGAGCCCGTCAGTGGAGGTGGTAGCGGGGCCGGCTTGGGCGACATTATCTTGAAAGGTCGATACTATGCGGTCGAACAGGACGGACTGATGCCTTACATCGACTTGGTAGAGAGTATAAAATTTCCGACGGCCGACGAAGACAAAGGTTTGGGGACGGGCAAGGCCGACTTTACGTGTATGGTCGAATTTGCTCGGAGATTTAGTAATGAAGACTGGATCGCCTTAGGTGAGGTGGGCTACACGTTTGTCGGGGACCCATCCGGATATGACGCGCATAATAGGTGGCTCTACAGTGCAGGTCTGGCATATATACTTGATCCGAAGATCACTCTGAGTGGCTACCTTGACGGCCGAACAGCTATTTTCGAAGGGAATGACGACCCCTTATCCATTCTCTTGATTGGTGAGTACAAGTTTCGTCCTGATCTTCGTTTTGATACTTTGCTGGAAATTGGTTTGAATGATGGCGCTCCCGATTTTGGCATCACCGTCGGCGTGCGCAAGCGATTCTAGGTCAGCATCTGCCCGTCTTGGGGCCAAGCCATTCGCTTATCATATCATTGCCTGGCAGCGAGTGTGTGTCTACTCAAATGAGAACCTGTCCCCCTCTCACTTGAAGAATTCATAAGCGCTCCCAGCCGGAACCTTACGCAGTTTTCTCTTTCACGACAACACCCTCTTCATCGCCTGGGTTCCTTAAGCCGGCATCTCACATCCACAATTGCTGATAATCCACGGGATATTCAGGCCTGGAAATCCATGCCGATTTGGCTTTGAGGCAGATATTTCTTAGACTTTTTATGGGGATTTACCTCATGTGGGTCCACCATCGAGGGGAGGAACCAGTCATGGCATTCAAGAAACTGACATCATTCGTTTTCACATTTATCTGCCTCGTGCTCTTGACGGCGTCATGTTCGGAAGAAGTCGTGTACCGTCACCCGGCTCCGTCTCGGGGATATGGCCCTCCGTCTCATGCGCCCGCCTACGGCCGTCGTGCCAAACAGGTCGAAGGCGTGGAGCTTGTTTACGATGCCGGGCTGGGGCTTTATGTCGTCGTCGGAAGGACGGACTATTACTATTGTGACGGCACGTTTTACCGTCTTCAAGCCGGCTTGTGGCAAGTGAGCCCGTCTCCGAATCACGGTTGGGGACCTCTGGGGAAAAAGGTATTGCCGTCCGGACTTGTCGGCAAAGGCAATGGCAAGATCAAGATCCAGACCACCAGTCAGGGGCGCAACAAAGGCCGTGGACACGGCAACTTCAAGAAAGCGTCTTGAGGTGAGAAATCAGAGGACGCAAGACCGGTAGCGGAGGACGGGGCGCAGATTTCTTACGTCGAAATCCAGATTCCTATTCCTGTGCTTTTGGTCTTCCGTGCTCTATATTCACTCTTCATGCCTTATCTCCGCATTTCCTTCGCTTTTGGTTTTGGTCGTGTTACTTGATCTAAAGGCAATCAATAAGTTGTAAAAAAGGACGCGACCTTTGTTCCCCCCGAAAATGCCCTTGACCCTTGACGATTGAACCACGACGGCATAACATTCACGTGATGAACGGATACACCATATGGCTTATACTGTGTCTATTGACCGCCCCTGTCGTCGAAAAGGAAAATACGAAATGGGACGATAACCACTCGACGGGCTGGCCGACAGAATGCAAACAGATTACCATCACGTCTTCGGCAGACGGCAACGAACAACCTGCGTATTATTTCAGGTGTATCAGTAGGAAGCCCCGGCCGCTAATTGTGAGCTTACACACCTGGAGCGGCGACTTCACTCAGGACGATCCGTTGGCCCGTCAGTGCATTGCCGACGATTATAACTACATCCATCCGAATTTCAGGGGACCCAACCGAACGCCTCAAGCTTGCGGCAGCGACCTGGTGATAAGCGATATCGACGATGCGATCGACTACGCCATAGACAACGCCCCCGTGGATACTCATTCCATTCACGTGATCGGAGTGAGCGGGGGCGGCTATGCCACGTTGCTGACCTACATGAAATCGAAGCACGACATCCGTACCTTTTCAGCCTGGGCGTCCATCTCTGATCTCGAACGGTGGTATTATGAATCGGAAGGAAGAAAGAGCAAATACGCAAGAGACATTGCGCTGGCCACGACCGGCAAGCATTTCACCGGCGACAACTACTTCATGAATCCCGAAGCGGCGAGACAACGTTCGCCTATCTTTATGCGGACGCCGGTGAAGAAAAGGGCCGGCAGCAAGCTATACATCTACGCCGGGATTCACGACGGATACACGGGCTCGGTGCCCATCACCCACTCTCTTGAGTTCTACAATAAAGTCGTGAACGACTTCGATGCGTCGCAAAAGGATGCGATTGTCCCGAACGAGGATATACTGGAGATGGTGGTATCGAGAAACTTCCAGGCCCCGCGAAAAGACACCCTCGGCGGCAGAGTGATTCACTATCAAAAACGGTTCGACGACAAGGTGCAACTGACTATTTTCGAAGGCACCCACGAAATGTTGACCGGCGTCGCCCTGAACCACATACGGGATAGCAAAAGGATTCTGGCGATTGGGGATTCCAACGGCGCCTTCAACTATGGTTGGGTCAATCAATTAGCCCGGCTACGCTTCGACGACTGGATCTACAACACCGCCATCTCGGGAAACACAATCGGCTTCGACAACAACAATAATGAAGAATTGAATACTCTTCGCAATGTCGATTCGTATATGAGCGAAGCGTCCGCCCAACTGGGCGGCCTCGATGCGATTATCGTCATGCTGGGAACCAATGACTGCAAAGCGGTGTTTACCGACAGCCTGGAACGTGTCCCGGAGAATCTGCACACTCTGATTGAGAGAATCAAATCTCACGCGATTTACGAGAGATATCAGCCCTCAATTTTCGTCGTTTCGCCACCTCCTTACGGTCCTGATGAAATGCTGATCGCAAAATATCGTAACGGCGGAGAACGCATTGCAGCGCTCATCCCGCAATTCAAGACTATCGCCGAACGGGAACAATGCATTTACGTCGATAATTACGAGCGGCTAAAAGGAGTCTTCGAATACTTCACCACCGATGGAATTCACCTGAAGCCGGAAGGGCAGAAACTGATGGCGACCATCATCAACAAGGCCATCAATGCCACCAATTCGGCAGTAGATGCTCCATAACCGCTGACGAATGATGAAATACGAGTCATCACCACGAAGACAACCAAATACCATATACTAAC
>CAYZAH010000187.1:0-7255 GCA_964475805.1 uncultured Pirellulales bacterium
CCTCAGTTGGCAATCGCGAACCTTTTCGGCGAGAAAGCTTCGAGCGTCTTCACCATTGTGCTCGGACTGACGTTCCTGGCGACGGTGAGCGCTTTTATTCTGACCGGCCCGAGGATCTACTACGCCATGGCGAAAGACGGATTGTTCCCCTCGATAGCGGGGCGCGTCAGCTCGAAAGGGCGAGTTCCGGTCTACGCGATGATTGCACAAAGTGCCTGTGCCATGGTTATCCTGTTTGTGACGGACTTTCGGAACTTGTACCAGTACGCCTCCGTTGGATTATCGGTCTTTGCGTTGCTTTTTATCGCGGCTGTATACGTTCTTCGATGGCGCCGGCCTGAGATGGAAAGACCGTTCCGCGTGCCCGGCTATCCGGTTGTCCCAGCTATTTTTATGACCGTGATTCTGTTCATGACGGTGTTCGCGTTCAAGCTATGGCCGAAGCCTTCGGCGTGCAGCGTTGGCAGCATTCTCGCGGGCATCCCGGTCTATTACGTCTGGTCCTTTGTCCGCCGCCGATACAAGGCAGCGCGCAGCGCAGACGAAACGCGCGTCATAAATCGAAAATCGTAAGTCGCAAATCGCTTCCTACCGCCAGTCGTTCGGGTAGTAGATCGAGTCCGAACCGATGTGGAACTTCTTGCAAAGCTCTTCGACCAGGACTTGCATCCGTTTGATTTGGGAATCGGTGGGATAGACGGTCTTGCCGTCGGCGACGATGCAAATGCGGATGGTTCGATTGCTTCCGTACCAGGTGTGGCCGGGAGTGGCGGACCATTGCTTCTGCCAGAGTTCCGTGGACTGAATCTCGCCGTCGCCGGCGCCGTTGCCGTTGCAAAGACAGAAATGGCAATTGAGATCGTCGGGATTCGCCAGCCTATTGAGCGCCGCCAATCGCTTGATGTTGCCGCCTTTGGTGCCACTGTAGTGAAGCTCGATGCTGTTCCAGCGGTCCGGAGATTGTGCGGCTCGCGATGAAATGGCATTCTTGACAGGATCGAGTCTCTGATAAGTCCAGAGTGAGAACGGGCCGGCGGACGGGGGATTGTGGCCCAAAGCCATAAGAACGACAGCCCCAATTGTCATCGACGCCAGCAGAGTTGCTAAAACTTTTACCACTCTTGCCTGATTTGGCATTACCCCATCCCTGAGAGTATGCAACTTACCATTTTTTCCCAAAATATCAACTATATCCTAAAACATCGGCAACCGCCAGTACGTTACTCCAAATTTTGCCGAGAATTTGCCCGATGTGCAAGAGAGCGCCTGCGATTTAACTTGATGGAAGTGCCTGAAGATACGGGATTCCCTCTGGCCCGTCTGGGAATCGTCTTGACTATTTAACTCAAATCTTAGGCATTATAAGACGGGTCCAATCTCACAGATCACTTGTTACAAAGGTGTTAATTTGTGCGATGACGGCCTATAGTGTCGGCCTGATTGAGCCGAACTATATCAGAAAGGATCTTTCACTGTACTCAAGAAACCAAACACGTTGCGAACCGGGAGGAAAACAGAATGGCGCCCGATACTGATCGAATTGGAGAATCCTTTCGTACTCTGACGAATGACGAAGTTTCACTCATGACCGAGCGCGGATGCCATTGCGACGATTGGTCGAGGGTCCGCGTGGCGCAGCACTTTGATGCTCGGACGGTTAAAACGACGCATTTTTCCGGGGACGTGACGTTAGGCGTGTTCGAGAAGCAGGTATCCTTCTTCGGCGGATTCGTCAAACCCGCGGGGATTAGCGACGCGACGATTCACAACTGCGTCATCGGCGACAACGTATACATCAACCGGGTCAAGAATTACATTGCCAACTACGTCATCGAAGCCGACGCGGTGATCGACGATATCGACTTGCTTGCGGTGGAGGGCGAGAGCAGCTTTGGCAACGGGACGGAAGTAGCCGTGGTGAATGAGGCCGGCGGAAGGGAAATACCCATCTACGACAGCCTATCCGCTCACATGGCTTATGTGCTCGCATTTTATCGGAATAAGCCGAGAGTCATCGAGAAGCTGCGGGAAATGATCGCGGGCTATGTCTCTTCGGTGACTTCCTCTATGGGCCTTGTGGGCACAGGAGCCAGACTCTCGAACTGCCGAATCATCAAGAACGTGAAGATCGGCCCCGCCAGCTTGATCGAAGGAGTTAACAAGCTGGAAAACGGTTCGGTCAATAGCTGCCCGGAGGATCCCATTTATATCGGACCCGGTGTCTTTGCAGAGGATTTCATTGCGTGCAGCGGCTCGAACATCAAGGACGGGACCATCATATACAAGTGCTTCGTCGGCCAAAGCACCGAGCTGTCGAGGCAATACTCGGCGGAGAACTCCGTATTCTTCGCGAATTGTGGCGGCTTTCACGGCGAGGCGTGTTCGATTTTCGCGGGGCCATACACCGTCACGCATCACAAATCCACGTTGCTGATCTCCGGCTTGTTCTCCTTTTTGAATGCCGGCAGTGGAACGAACCAGAGCAACCACATGTACAAGCTCGGCCCCGTCCATCAGGGTATCGTCGAGCGCGGATCGAAGACTGCCAGTGATTCATATGTGCTTTGGCCGGCGAAGGTCGGCGCGTTTACAGTCGTGATGGGCCGACATTACCGAAATTCGGACACGTCGGACTTGCCTTTCTCCTATTTGATCGAGCACGAGGACGAGAGCATTCTCGTTCCGGGTGTGAATCTGCGCAGCGTGGGAACCGTGCGCGACGCTCGCAAATGGCCTAAGCGCGACCGACGGAAGGCGCCTCAGAAGCTGGACTACATCAATTTCAAGCTCCTCAGCCCGTATACGATTCAGAAAATGATTCGCGGTCGGGACTTACTCGGCCGGCTCAAGGTCACGTCCGGCGAAACGTCGGAATACTTCACGTATCACAGTGTCAAGATCAGGAATTCATCGCTGGATCGCGGCGTGACGTTGTATCAGATGGGGATCGACAAATTCCTGGGCAATTGTCTTCTCAAGCGGTTGGAAGGCAAGCAATTCACCAGCCTCGACGATCTGAGAGCGGCGCTCAAACCGCAGAGTTCCATCGGGCCGGGTAAGTGGGTGGACCTGGCGGGTTTGCTGGCGCCCGAACAGGTCGTACAGGAAATGCTGCGCGATATCGAATGCGGTCGAATCGGTCTTCTCGAACAAGTCACGGATAAATTCCGCTTTATGCATGAGAATTATCCAGAATATGAGTGGGCGTGGGCGGTTGATATCTTGGAACGCCATCTTGGCAAGAGCATAGACGACATGACACCCGATGACGTGATCGAGCTGACGGCGAAGTGGAAGGAAGCTATCACGGAGCTTGACCGGATGCTGCGCAGTGACGCGAGAAAGGAGTTCGCCGCCACGGCTCAGACGGGCTACGGGTTGGACGACGGCGGGGACGCCAAGCGGATCGACTTCGAGCAGGTCCGGGGGACGTTCGAAGGCAATAGCTTTGTCCAGGAGATCGAAAAGCATATCATCCGCAAGATGGCATTAGGGGACGAGCTACTCGGGCGAATGGAAGGGTTGTACCAGCACCAGTTGTCTTGAAGACTGCCCCGGCCTCCCGGCACGTCTTCCAAGCCAATTCGGATTCTTGCATATCAATCGAACTGGATGTCCGTGATGACGAATTCGACGTTGGTGTTGCCGTTGTAGGTATTGATCTTCGGCTGATAGGCGACGTTAAAGAATTCCGTCTCCAGCAATTTCTTTTCGAGCTTGCCGAATCGAAAGCCAATGCAGCGTACCGACGCGGTGCTGTCGGTAATGGCGATCTGCAAATGGTCCCCGCCGGCGCCGACCCTTTTGGGCGGACCGATCAGGCGCACGCCTTTCGTGGCGAACGTCGGTTCCGGGTTGCCCTGACCGAAGGGACCGAGCTGCTGCAACTCGCTGACCGTCCCTCTGCGAAACTCTACCAGCGGCACTAATGCGTCGATGTGCAGCTTGGCGGCGGTGTCATTGCTCTTGAGGTTCTGCGAGGCATAGGCTTCGAATTCGGCCGCAAACGGGTCTATCTTCTCGGGTTCGATGGTTAGGCCGGCGGCCATCGTGTGACCACCGAAGCTGTTCAAATGAGAGGCACACGCCTTGATGGCGCTGAGCAGGCAAAAGCCTGGAATGGAGCGGCCGGAACCTTGGGCCAGACCGTTCTCCGTCGCCCCGGCGTTGATCATAATCGTCGGGCGATAGAACTTGTCCACGATCCGTGACGCGACGATACCGATGACGCCGGTGTGCCAGTCTTCGCTCGCTAAGACGATGCTCTTGCGGTCGGGGTGGTTCAGGTCCCGCTCGACGATCATCTGGCACGCTTGCTTGAAAATCTTGCGCTCGCACTGCTGTCGCTGGCTATTCTGCTCCTTGAGATACTCGGCGATCTGCAAGGACCGGGCGGGGGAATCCGACGTAAGCAACTCGACGGCCAACCGCGCGTGTCCCATCCGGCCGGCCGCGTTAAGCATCGGCGCCAAGCGAAAGCCGATGTGAAAACTGTCGAGCCGGCTCCCGGTCAGACCCGCCGTCTCGATGAGCGCCTGGATGCCGGAAAGCTTGCACTCCGGCAGGGCCTTGAGCCCGTAGCTCGTCAGGACTCGGTTTTCGCCCCGCAAGTCCACGACGTCGGCGACCGTCCCCATCGCCGCTAAGCTCGTGGCGCTGAGCATGAACTCCCTCAATTGCGGTTCGAGCCTTCGGCCCGGGCTGAATTCATTGGCGAGCGCCCAGGCCAGCTTAAAGGCGACCATCGCTCCGGCGGAATCCTGGTTCGCGTAGGACTCGTTCAGTGCCGGGTGCACGATGGCGACGGTTTTCGGTAATCGCGTATCAGGCTGGTGATGATCGGTGACGATTATATCGAGGCCTAACTGGCCGGCACGCTCGACGGCGTCAAACGCCGTGACGCCGCAATCGACGGTCACCAAGAGCCGGCTGCCGGATTCAGCCAAGTTTTCGACGGCCTCGATGTTCAGGCCGTAGCCCTCGTCAACGCGATGAGGAATGTAATAGTCCACGTCGGCGCCGAGCAATCTCAGAAGTTGCCAGAGAATTGAAACGCCCGTGATGCCGTCCACGTCGTAGTCGCCGTACAGAGTGACTTTCTCCCCATTCGTGATGGCCTGTTTTAGCCGTTGTACGGCCGGAGCGATACCCGGCATTTCATTGGGATCGATCAGGTCGGTCAGCTTGGGTCTGAGAAAGACCGACGCGGTCGAAGTATCGGTGATTCCGCGATTGATGAGAACTTGGGCCAGGAGCGGCGAGACCCTAAGCGACTTGGCTAACTCCGCCGAGCGGGCGTCCTGAGATTTGACGACCCAGTGCTTTTTTAGTCCGCCTCTGGCGGATGCGGAAAGGAGCATCTTAAGCCCGTCCTCTTGTCATGATCGCCAAGTCAACTTAGTTGTTTTCCCGTCCATGTCCTTACTGCCTCCGGCGGCGTGGAGAGTAAAATCACCGCCTTGGCCGCGCAAGCGAGCTTCCACCCAACCAACCGGCTGGGCATCGTTGAAATTGTATCCTACCGCGGGAAGGTTGATCAGGTGGATGTCCCCGTGCTGAGAATATGCGTAGACGTGAGAGTGCCCAAATACGATGGCCTTCACCTTGCGAATCGGCTCGATAATGGGAAACAGACGCGGCACATCCAACAAGTCGCCGTCGCCGTCTCCCATCGTGTGGTGGAAAAAGAGAACCACGGGCTTGTCGTCGCATTCTCTCAGATACTTTTCGAGCCATTGCCTTTGGGCCTTCCCCAACAGACCTGCCGCGTTGTTCGTAGAGAAAAGCGAATCCAGCAAAATCAGACGGACGGGTCCCTTGTTGACCACGACGACGTGCTTGCCTTTGACGGGCGGTTCTTCGCCGGGCCTTTCTGCGAAAGCCTTAACGAAGTTGTCACGATTGTCATGGTTGCCCAGCGCCATGAAGACCGGCATCTTCTCAGTGAGGGGTGTCAGGAGTTTCTTGAGGTTGGCGTAATCGCCCGGCTGACCCGTCAATCGGGCCAGATCGCCGGTAATAGCGACCCCGTCCAGCGAGGCGGAAGCAATCTCCGGAACGATCTTCTTTAGGTTCCGGTACGGGTAGAACCCGCGATAATTATTCTCGATGTCAGCCGGGATATGCGTATCCGAGAAAAACGCCCAGTGGGTTGCCTCCTTGGCGCTGCCGTCCGATCCGAAGCTGTGCTCCGCTCCCATGACAAATACGCTGCCCGCCGCAGCCAGCCCCATCTTCATAAAACGTCGTCTATCGACGAATCGGTCAAGAATTTCTCTCATGGTTCTCCACCTTGAATAGACTCCTCATTTGCACAATTATCACGCCCCTATATACCAAATGGAGAGTACTCGCTGCAAGGATTGTTTTTCGACCCCCGCGCTCCTTCTTCAATCGACTAACTCACGCTCGATATCCTCGAGGGACTTGCCCTTGGTCTCGGGCAGTTTGAAGAAGATCACCACGAAGCCAATAACGCAGATGACGCCGTACAGCCAGAAGGCCCCGTGGGCGCCGAGGCCGGCCTTTAGATAGGGAAACGTCAGCGTCAGAACCGTGCAGCCGACCCACAGGCTGAATACCGCTATAGACATCGCGGCTCCGCGTATTCGATTCGGGAATATTTCTGAGATAACCACCCAGGTAATCGGCGCTAGTGACATCGAGTAGCAGGCGATGGCCGAAACAACCAGAATCAGCATATATATTCCCGTGCTTTGGAAGTAGTAGCCGGCGCCTAATATTGCATAGATACCCGCCAGACCTCCGGCACCGATAAGCATCAGGATTCTTCTGCCGAAGCGGTCGACTGTATATATCGCAACAAATGTGAAAAGCAGGTTCACGATACCCGTGATGACAATGTTGAGCATGATGGCGCTGACGCCGTAGCCCGCGGCCGCAAAGACCTCCTGGGCGTAGTTGAAGATCACGTTGATGCCGCACCACTGCTGAAGGACCGCCAGGAAGACACCCAACATAACAATCTTGCGCAGCTTCGGCTCGAGCAGGTCCCGGAAGTTGACCTTGGCGATATCCTCGCTTGCAAGGGTATTTTTGATGTCCCTGATTTCGAAGTCGGCGTACTCATCGCCCCCCACCCGGCGCAGAGTGTCACTCGCTTGCTTGTCCTTGCCGTACTTGAGCAGCCAGCGCGGGCTCTCCGGCACGAAGAACATGAGCAGGAAGAAGAGCGAGGCCGGGACAATTTCGGCTCCGAACATCCATCGCCAGCCGGATTGGCCGTTCCACGAGG
>CAYZAH010000188.1:0-7216 GCA_964475805.1 uncultured Pirellulales bacterium
TTTCAAAAAGTAACAGAATGTTCTGGTCGTCATCTGTTTCAGAGACTGAAAAAAGCCGCAAAGACCAAGGGAAATCGTGTATCCATTTTGTCACCACGGACTCTGTTCTTTTCAAATCGAGTCCAGGAAAATGTCACATTCTAGACCAAAAACGCAATTTGAGAAGAATTTATCGGGCGTCAACGGGTTCAATGGCCGGCGCGATACAAAGAGAAGCTCATAACCCTGACAACTGCCGGAACCGTTTCGGTCGTAGTCATCCCCGACTCGCCGAAATCTCTGGGCCTTCGCGAAACGAAGGCAATGGAACCAGTCTCGCACCTTATGTGGCACGCCGAATGCGACGATCGCCCCATCGCCTCCATCCGCATCGGCAACCTTTCCTACTACGCTATCGGCTATGCGTCACCGGAGCAAGTGCAAAACGTCCTATACAACCTCACCCATTAAGGACTCCGGCCGCGACGGAGCAGCGCTGGCATGATGAGCAGCGTGGTGGCGGTCGCCGAAAGCAGCCCCCCAATGACGGTCACGGCGAACGGCTGGAATATCCGCGAGCCGACCGCCGGGTTCAAGGCCACCGGGATCAGCGCGAAGATGGTGGTCAGCGCCGTCATCAGGATCGGACGCAAGCGGACCGCTATGGCGGCCGACATCGCCTCGGACACAGGCACGCCCCGAGCCATCTCGCGGTTGGCATAGGCCACCAGGACGATAGCGTTGTTCACAGAAATACCGACCAGCGTTAGTACGCCCATGCCCACGGAGACGTCGATGCCGCGACGCGTCACCGCCAGCAGAACGATCGCGCCGACAAGAGCCATCGGCACGGTGACGAGGATGAAGAGCGGTTGGACCCACGAGCGGAACTCGATGGCCATGATGAAGTAGATCAGGGTCACGGCCAGGATACCGGTCAGAATGAAATCACGGATCATGCGGTTGATGACCTCGTACTGGCCGGTAAAGGCGATACTGTAACCTTGGGGCAGGGAAATCTCCGACAAACTCTGCCGCAGACGGCTGACGACGCTCGAGATGCTGCCGTCGACGTCCGCCAGGATGGTGATCTCGCGCTGACCGTTGAGATGGGAGATGGCGGCGGGGGCGCGCGCAATGTCGATATCGGCTACGCGATCCAGCAGAATCGGCTGCCCGGACGCGGTGGACACGGCCAGCCGCTTGAGACCCTCGACGGTCATAGAGGCGGGCGACTGAGCGTTCGGCTCGGCGGCATCGACCGGCATAGTGACGAGCACCTGCACCTGCTGCGATTGACGCACTACCGTCGTGGCCAAAACGCCGAGGCGGGCGGCCTTGATCGTGTCGAAGACATCGGTGGGCGACAGATGATACTGCGCCAACTCAGCGGTATCGGGATGAACCGTAATCTGCGGGCTGCGGATGGTGGCGTTGTTGATGATGTTGCTCAAGGCCGGCTCCTGGGCCATGATCTTCTCGGCCTTTTCGGCCAGCGAAATCAGGTCGTTCACATCGGTGCCGAAAATCGTCACGCCGAAGACAGCCGGCAAGCCCGAAAGACTTTCATCCATTTTCTCCTGAGTCGGCTGATGATAGAGATACGCGATGCCGGGAATCTGCTCGTAAACGTCACGCAGGCGTGTCATGATCTGATCGAGCGTGTGTGTGCGAGTCGAGCGTGGCGTCAGCATGATAGTCAACTCGCCTCGGTTGGCTCCCTCGGCCTCCAAGCCTCGCTGCGGCGACCCGGTCCGGCGATAGACCGTCTGCACATCGGGCTGGGCCATCGCTTCGCGCTCCAGAATCGCACCGATGCGATCGCATTCGGTCAGCGCGGTCCCCGGCGGCATGATGTACTCGATGAGGATCGCGCCTTCGTCCACGGTCGGCAGCACCCGCACGGGGCCGAGCCAGGCCGCCAAGCCAGCCAGGCCCAGCAGCAGCACCCCCAATACGGCCGTCGCCCAGCGATGGGTCCGCCCAACGCGCAAGGTTCCCTGTAAGATGTTGTTGACGTGGACCAGTATGTACGAGCCAAGGGTTCGCCGTCCGGCAGGCGGGGCGGTCCAGGCGAACAAGGTGGGCACGAAGACCAGCGAGAATACCAGGGACGCGAGCAGGGCGATGCTTACCACCAATCCGAACGGCCGGGCGAACAGTCCGGCCAGCCCGGCGACGAACAGTAGCGGCGCAAACACCGCCACGGTGGTGAATGTCCCGGATGCGTCGGGTCCCGCGATCTTGGCGGCCCCGGTCAGACTGGCCGTGCGGGCATCGTCGCCCAGAGAAAGCCGCCTGAAGATACTCTCCGAAACCACGACGGCGTCATCCACCACCATGCCAACCGCCAGCGTCAGCGCCGACAACGTGATGACGTTGAGGCTCTGGCCGAATGCCTTCATGAACGCGACCGTGACCAATAGCGTGATCGGAATGCTGGCGGCGGTGATCAACGTGGCCCGCAACGTTCCCATGAAGACGAACAGCACAGCAACGGCCAGAGCAGCCCCGACGAGCAGGTCATGGAAGAGCGAGTTGCGGGCCTCATCGATGATGTCCGCCTGGTCATAGAATTTGTGCACGCTGGCGCCAGACGGCAACAGAGACACCAGGCGGGGCCACTGCTTGTCCAGTTCGTTGACCACGCGAATCGTGCTGGCGCCGGGTTGCTTACTTATCGAGATGGCCACTGCGGAGACCCCGTTACCATGGACGGTGTAGTGCCGCGGGGCCGGGCCTTCCGAGACGGAGGCCACGTCTTCGAGCAGAACCGCCTGATTGCCATCGACGCGTAATGGCACCCTGCGAACGTCTTCAGCGGTTTGAAGCAGGCTGGAGCCGCGAATGGGATATTCCTGTCCACCACGCTCCAGAAAATCGGTGGCCACAGCCAAGTTGTGCTGAGCCAGCGCACTGGTGACATCAGCCACGGTCAGGTGCAGGCGATGCATCGCGTCCGGGCGGAGCCGCACCAGAAACGCCGGATCGTCGCCACCCAGAACCTCGACATAGGCGACGCCGTCGACCCCCATCAGTTGTCCGACGATTTGCGTTTGCACGATCCGCCGCAACTCGGTGAGGCTGCCCGGCCCGTAGATCACGTAGCCGGTCACCTCCTGGAGTGTCGTGCCGATGCTCTCCAGTTGCGGTTGCAGACCCTCGGGGAGCAAGGGTCGGGCGGCGGATACTTCGGCCTGGATCAGTTGCCGCGCATCCATCAGCCGGGTGTTCTGAGCGAATTGGGCCGTAATCAGCGAGATGCCGATCGATGAAGTGGAGGCCACGCGCTGAATGCCGGAGATCGTGCGAATGCGGTCCTCGATGGGACGCGTGACCAGCAACTCCATGTCCGGCGCTGAGACGCCCGGATCGTGCGTGATGACGTTGACTACCGGGACATCTATGCTCGGAAACAGACCCACCGGCAGGCTGCCCAGTGCGGCCAGGCCGGAAATGACCGCCACCACGACCAGCAAGATCACAGCAATGCGGTTGTCGACGATCCATCCGAAGAACGTCCGCACGGGTCAGTCCTCCACCTGGAATTGGCTGCTGAACTCTCGGTGGAGAAGCTCGTAAGCGCCCTCCGTGACGACCGCTTGTCCTTTCTCCAGGCCGCCGAGCACCTCGACCCAGCCGTCTTGCGTCAGCCCGAGGCGCACGCTGCGTCGTTCGTAGCGACCTTGCTCCTGCACAAAGGCATAAGGCTGCTCCTGTGGGCCGTAGACGATGGCCGACCGGGGAACTGCCAGAGAGGTCCGGACCTCCACGGTCACGTCTCCCGTCACCGTCTGGCCTGCACGCAACTGCTCATCGATCTGTGGGCCCTCGATCCAAACCTGTGTGGCCCCGGTTCCGCTCGCCTGCGGCAGGACAGCACGAATACCGGCAGAGAAGGTCCGGCCCGAGTTGAGGCGAACCTCAACCTGCGCACCCTCAATTCGTACCCGTTCCGGCGGAAACAGCGAAGCAACGATTCGCAGATGATTCGGATCGATGATCGCGCCAAGCACATCACCTTCCTTGACGCTCTGGCCCTTGCTGACGCGACGTTCGGTGAACACGCCGGAGATCGGGGCAGTCACATGGGTCTGGTCATCGAGCAGCCTCATCTGCAGTTGGGCGTCGCCCAATTGAGCTTCCAGTTTGACTTGCTCGGCCTGTGCCACCGCCAGGTCTCTTGTCGTCGCCAGTTGCTGCGCGACATCCTGCTTCAGGGACTGCACCGTTTGTTCGGCCAGGGCAAGCTGGGCTTGAGCCGATGTGATGTTAGCCTGGAGTGTCGCCTTTCGACTGGCAAGCAGAGAACCACCCAGCGTCATCACGGTCGTTCCCGCCTGGACAGGTGACTGGTCCGTGGCGGAGACGCTTTCGATGCGGCCTGCGGTCAGCGCGGCCAGTTCCACCGCCGAGGTGCTCTGGACGATGCCGGTCCATGGGATGCGCTGCGCAAAGCGCCGTTCATTCGGCTCGGCGGTGACGATCAGGCCTTTCAGGGCATACTGCTCGGATCCCTTCTGTGCGGATTCCGACGCGGTCGGGTCGAGCCTCCAATACAACAAGGCGAAAACGACGGCGCCGGCGGCGATCCCCGTCAGAACAATCCAGATAGTGCGTCTCATTCCTGCGCCTTCCTTTCCGTCTTCTCTGGCGGGACCGACGTCCGGCCGACCGGCTGGATGTGGTAAAGCCCTGTCGCCGATTCGAGATCGACGATCGCCCGCGCCAGTTGCCCTTTGAGCGTGACCAGACTCATGCGGTTTTCGGTCATGTCGTTCCAGGCGGTGTAATAGGTCAGGATGTCGGTACGTCCCGCGGCCAAGGCTGTGCGGTACTCTTCCACAAGCTTGTCCAATTCGGACTGGGCTTGTACGGCGGCAGCGATCTGCTCGTTGAGGAACTGAATCCGCGACCGCAGCATTTCGACATCGGACCTGGCCTGGAACACGCGATTGACATACTCATCGAACAGCTTCTGTCGTGTCGCCTTCTCGACCGCGATGGTACCCCGGTTGCGACTGAAGACAGGCAGATCGACAGCAAGTCCAAAGCCGGCGGTATCAACGTTCTCGATATCGCGACCGACCGTCGGGCCGAGGGTCAGTCTCGGGAACTGGTTGAGAATCGCCGCACGGACGGTGGCCTCCTGGCTGTCGTAGCCCCGCCGAAGTGCAACTAAGTCCAGTCGTCTGCGCTCCAGATCGGCAAGCAGGTCCGATGCGCCGGGCGGCTGAAAGGACGAAGGTAACCCGACTTGATCGCTGAGGCGCACCTCATGTTCCGGCGGCAAGCCCAACAACTGGTTCAGTTGGAGCCGCTGGTGCGCGGCCTGCCGGCGCAGGTCGAGCAACGTTGTCTGCGCCTTGCGGCTTTGGGCCTGGGCCGCGGAGAGGTCTTTGTTCGTCCGCGTCCCACTCGCCACTGCTTTGCTAATGAGTTTCACGTTCTCCTGCAAATGCTGTTGGGTCTCCTCCAACAACGCAGTCTTCTGTGTCAGACTCGCCAATTGGAAGACCGCTGCTCTGGTGTTCTGGGCCACTTGCCACTCCTGCCAGGCAACATCCATCTCGACGGCGGCCCGGCGCGCTTGGGCGGCCCGCTCATTAGCTGAGTGAGCAACCAGCGAGGCCACGTCCCAGCTCACGCCCAGCCCGAACGCGTTCACAGTTCCCGTGGTTTCGCCACCGGTCGGCGTCTCGAAATCGAACGACAACTCGGGATCGGGAAGCAATCCCGCCCGCAACAATTGGGCGTCGGCCAGACCTCGTTCGTCGCGCGCCGCCCGCAGTGACGGATTGATCAAGACAGCCAGCACCGCGGCCTCGTCGGCCGACACGCCATCCTGTAAGTCCAGCTTCAGCGGCGCCAGAAGCGGATGCCGCAAAGCCTCAGCCTGCACCTGCAACTCCGCTGGTTCCGGCGGCGTCAGCGTCCGTTCGACTGCGACCGAATCAAGTGGGTGTGCCCGATACGCCTGACAGCCCGTCAACGTTACCCATGATAGGATGCAGGCCGCTACCCAGAGCATCTTGTGTTTGACCAAAATGAGTCGCACCGCCGTTTCACCCCTTTTTGAATACCTGTCATCGTGACCATCAGTGTCTGGGATTTTGCGAGCAGACAGGAGACTTCCGTGACACCAGGACGATGTTTGTTTTCTCTGTTGGCCGACTGCTTTCGCGACGGTGCCACAATATTTCATCCATATCACAGTTGCGCTCCCGTCCCTCTCAGAACCGGACAAGTGGCTTTCTCACACCCGGCTCCCCGATAAGCCACTCGGCACTTTGTCCTATCCGTGTCAGATCTGTTGCCCCTGTTGTGTCACCTCTTGCATGATGTCAGTGTTTCTTCTTTCATGGGCGACCTAAAGTGAGGACGTTCGCTCAGTAGCTGTTAATCGCTCCATCGCCAGGCGATTGCAGCACTCCGGTCCCCATCGCTCACAACGCGGCCATCCCTGAATCTCTTTGCACATTGATCCAGGTACTCGGTCACGTCCATTGCGGTCAATTCCCCAAGAGGCCTTGATCATCAGCCGCCTGGTTGCTTACCCATCGTTGTGCGGCTCGATGCTGTCTGAGACCCCGTGGTGTCGGCTGCGTACTCGTCGGTAGCGTGCACGCCGCTTGGCCTACGCCCAATGGGAGAGGATCGCCATTATCCCAAAATCCAAGCCTCTCGGGGCTACGTGTCAGATTCAGGGCATCACCCTTCGCTTCGCTACAATTGTTGTTACTCCTTTCAGTA
This sequence comes from uncultured Pirellulales bacterium, assembly GCA_964475805.1. Taxonomy (GTDB): domain Bacteria; phylum Planctomycetota; class Phycisphaerae; order Sedimentisphaerales; family Anaerobacaceae; genus JAFGTG01. The sequence continues at coordinate 6,733 of CAYZAH010000188.1, forward strand.
TTCTCTTCAATTCGCTTCAACTACTGAGCGGTTGCCTACACCTTACTCAGGATGGCTCACCGCTGTTTACGGTTCCATCTCGATAGGTAACCATTGCCAGGTTGCCTTCATCTAACGCCATAAATTACACTTTTGCACTCAACACAGTCAATGATACCAGAATCGGAGCCGCAATTTCAAGTCGCCTCGTCACTAACATGGCCGATACGCCTCCCAGAAAGGCCTCCAGAACACAGTTTGCCGAAAATAGAGGATTCCGGCAGTTTTTCGATACACCTCGACCGATGACTTCTCCTCGGTCGTTCGGGTCTTTGTCGAATTGCCGGTCATTTTGCCCTCACGAGTTCCGGGCTGGCTCTCAATCGGTTGATTTGCTCAAGAATTTGCTGAAAGAGCATTCTCGGTACAACCACTTCGGCCATATAGAACACCACGCACCTCGAATGCCTGACCACCTTGGCTCCGATCTTGATCAGTTTGTCAC
>CAYZAH010000189.1:0-5981 GCA_964475805.1 uncultured Pirellulales bacterium
ATAGGACGACATGCCTGATCATCAGGCCCCGGGCGATCACGAGACTGTAGGGGATTGAACGATAAAGGACTTATCTATCGTCTGGACGTAAATGGCGTTATGGGACTTTATTTTTGCGATTGGGCATATTTTTCCTTGTCGCACGGTCGCAAAATGCCTTGACGAAACGGTGGAATTTGTTAGTATCTGGAATTGCTCCGGATGCGCGGCCTGAGCGGAAGGATTGGCAGCCTTCGTCGCCGTGGGCGGTTGTGGAGCGGGTAATAACGACGAAAAACCGCGGATGTGGCGGAATTGGCAGACGCGCAGGCTTCAGGTGCCTGTGGGCTTTAGCCCGTGGAGGTTCGACTCCTCTCATCCGCATTCCATTCCAATAATGGGAAAGGCCGAGCCATTCCGGCTCGGCCTGAGCTTTTTGGATGATTGTCGGCGATCAATTCGTGAAAGACCGGCCTAATAAGGGCGGCCTGATCCATAGAAGGCACTGAACGGGTCCGCCGATTTAGGTTGCCCGCTCAAGTACGCACAATTGAGCACTTGCACGCTCTGCTGGAATTGATCCAAGTCGATATTGCCCTTGGCAAAGCGATCGATATCCGATTTCTTCGCGCGAATGACGAGAATTGTGGGCAAGGAAAACGAATCGTCCCCAGCGTCTCCGCCGAGGATCTTCATCTTGTTATTATCATCGACCACCACGACGCCATTGGTTCCAGCAACCGCGATGGTCTGGACGCCGGATGGCCCACTGTTGCCCGTTATCGTGAGGATGACCGACTCGTCGGGTTTCAGATTTCGGATATTCGAAGCGTGTTTGAGGCTCTTGATGAGCGTGGTCTTGAGATTCTCGACCTTCGAGGGATCGTATTCCTTCACGGGTTGTTCGCCCTTCTGTTTCCTGCGCGCTTGCGGCTCATACATTTCCGCTTTCATCTGCGTCCAGAGCGGATCGCCCTCCTCTTTCTTTGGAGATTCCGCCTCCTCCTCGGCCTTGGGCGGAGCCGAGAGCGGGAAGTCCACTTTCATCAGGAACAACGCTCCGTAGCCCTGCAAATACATGCCTTGCATGGTCTGCCTGTCCCACCCGAAGATGACTTTTGGTGAATCCGTCCTGGAAACAAACATGCTGTCGACGTTGATATGAGCTTGGTCGAGGTTCTTGTCGAAGATCCGCGACATGATATTCATGTCCTCAGTGATGGTGGCAATCTCTTGCGTGGTAATCTCTGCCGAGGGTATGACCAGAACGGTGCCGCCGCCACCAGTTGGAGAACCCAGGAACACACCGCTTGTTGGTACTGTAACCCGCCTGCGATACTCCGTCCTGTTCTGAACGGTAGTGCCGGGGGCTGCCGATACTGACTGTGTGGACGTGATTCTTGGTTGCTCTTGTGGAATACCTGGCAACGTAGCCTTTGGCTCAGTGGTGCTCGCAGCTTCTTCGCCGGCCGAGTTTCCAGCGAAGACCAAGCCTGCCATAACCAGATTGACGGCGCAACATATAGCTATTGTTCGGATGAGAGTTTTCATTTTTCGTTCCTTTCATTGTATTTGGATCACTTGGTTTTTTCCGTTTCAGTTCCGGAATCAATAACCGGTATGAGAGACCACGTTCCGTTCTGCTTGTTGTAGTTCGCAGATGTCAGGAGCTCCGTCGCTTTGGCGATGACGTAATCGGTCGGTCCGTGGAAAACACTGTTGATACGGAGGATACTCTCCGCCTTCTGAGCGGTGTAGAACACCATCCCCTTTTCCGGATTCCGAGGGTTTGGCCAGGCCGTGATGAATCTGAGATCGGTTCCTTCGTAGACCTTGTCGGCCACGACCCGGTCAGATTCGATCCGCACGGGAATCCCGGCGATGTACTTGGCAATGAACAGATTTCCCTTCGGTGTTCCGTAGGCGACGACGGTGTTCTTCGATAAGTCCTTTTGCAGGGCTTCCTTATCTGTGAGTATGGGTCTGCCTTTGTAGAAACGCTTCTGCATGTTCCCGACGAAAGAATGGATTTTCTCCTGGACCCGCTTATCCTTCTCATTGGTCGGGACGACCAGTATGGCGAACGCTCTATCGGTCACTGCCGCGTTTATGGTCCCTTTGAAGGGAATGGTATAGAAATCCTGGCCAAGATCCTTCTCAGACAGATTCTTGAACACACTTACCAGCTCCGGGTAGAAATCCACGAACGTCGGGTACTTATCTCGCTGTTTTTCATACCGGGCCAGGTTCTCACAAAGTGCTCGCACGTATGCGAAGCCCCGTGCCTTCTCCCTATCGAGCGCTTGGGCTCCGGCTTCAGAGCTAATCTCCCGGCTGGTGAGCCGGGTCGTAACGGCCCGGACGATATGCTCATTTACGCACGTTTGCCAATCAGGGTAGGCTTGCCCTTTCATCTTGCCGGATATAGGTTCGTACAGCGTCTTGTACTTGTCGATTTCTTTGCTGAATTTCGCCGTCGTCGGGTTCACAAAAGAATGGCTGAACTCATGCCAGGCGATGTGTCTGAAACTCTCCTCGGAGCCGAAAGCCGGCTGGCCGTCTTTCATGTTCATCGGCCCCAGGATGCTGTAGACGTCGTACTTTCCGTCGGACCGTTCAATTCTTGGCCCGAAACCACCGGTGAACAACGGCGAGAGAATGATATTGTAGCTGTTTTGACTTATACCATAGTAGTCTTGCAGCGTTTGGGCATAGTTGGTGCCGCCCATCCTCTTTTGCGCGTTGGCCACCATTTGCTGGAAGGTTCCGTTGTGTGCTTTGAAGAACACCACAAAACCCGTTTCTTTTGCGAAATCACGAAGCAATTCGACGAATTTCTTTAGCCGTTTCTCACCGCCCGCTCTCTTGTTTAGATACTCCGTAAAGGGTTTCTCCACGGCGAGTTCCGGAGGTTCTGACAGGTAGAGCATTGCTGTCGGCGGAGCGTCGAAGCTAAAACCCTCAGCACTCATCCGGTCAAAGAGTTGAACGGCGGGATGGCTCTTGTATGTGGAGAAATACTCTCTGACGTCTTGTTTATATGGAAAGTCGAAGCGGGTGATCAGCCGGTATCGTTTATCGTAGCCGCTCAAGAACTGAACGACCGCCAGAAGCTCGACCCGTGAATCCACCCTAATGTTTACCGCGCGCGGAGGTGGCGGCGGAGCTTCGTTCTGGACACCGGCTGCACCGACAGCCGACTGCAAAATGGAAAGGCATACACTAAACAGGAGCGAAAACGGGGTAACATTCTTCATTTCTACTCTTCTACTCCTTTCGTTTGAGGCTATTTGGCCGCCCTATTCTTTCAGTAGGTCCGTACCATCGGCGGGTCGGTTGTAGGACAATCGCTGTGCTACGTCTTCCTTTGTGCGCTCCATCTCTTCTTTGGTGCGCTGGGCAACCGTCACGAGAGCGTCGCCCAACGCGGCGTTGTCTTGCCGACGATTCGATTCCATCCTCGCCAACATAGTTGTAAACAATTGCCGTTGTTGGGCTTGAGATTCGTTGAAGGACTCGATAAGCTCGGCGAGCCGCTCGTTGGTCACGGTATTGGAAGCGGCCAGAATCTGCGTAGCGGCCCGGCTCAGGTCTTGACGGTATTTCCGGTCGAGATCGTCCGTGAGGCTGACGTAGCTGGCTTCCAGGTGCTGATTAATCTCACTAAGCAGTTCCCGGCGAATCACGGGCGTCAGGGCCGCCTGAAGCTCTTTCAGATCGGGCGGACGAGGAGTTGAGAACCTGCCTACCGCGTACCCGGCCACAATGAGAATGACCGCTGCCGCCGCGATCCTACTGAACCTGCTCATGTTCATGGCTCTTAGCCGTTCCCGAATGCGAATTCGGCTCTCGATTTGGATGGTATCCCCTTGCCGGCTCGCCTCGGACAGCTTTGAAAGCGTCGCATCGACCAACTCTTGCGGCGGACCCGCCGGAATCGGCTCGTCTTTGAGAACCTTTGCCACTCGTTCCAGAATATCTTTGTCTTCTTCCATAGGACAACCTCACTGACTTTTTCGGGCCGACATTTCAAAATGCTCTCGCAGCCTCGCTCTGGCCCGGTGCAACAGTACACCGGCCGAGTTCGTCGTCATGCCTAATTGTTCGGCAATCTCTCGATAGCTCATATTATTCACGTAACGCAGGCAAAAGACCTGGGCTTCCTGCGGCGGCAGCTCGCTCAACAGTTGACGCGCCTCTGCCGCCAATTCCTTCTGTTCGGCCTGTTGGTGCGGACATGCGCTCTCAGACTCGATGCTCGTGCAATCACTAAAGTCCGTCTTGGACTGGACTTGCCGAAAGCGCCGGCGAAGCTGATCGATCGCTCGGGCCGTAGCCAGCCGGGTCAGCAAGGCGGAGAAATTTCGCACCCGCTGACGCCGACAGAATCCCAGGGCGGAAACGAACGTCTCCTGGAAGCAATCGGACGCATCCGCATGATTACCCAGCAGCCTGTAGGCCGTTTGCCATACCGCCGGGCCGTGCTCCTTGACAATTGTATTCCAATCAACCACTTGCACGTTCCCTGGGAACCTCTTTTTCATTGCGGCTCACACCGGAGTTTTCATCGGGGCGCCCCGTATCATTCGCACGTTTGTACGCCACGTGTAGCCATTCTATTAGTCGACCGATCAAACGACTTTATTACAAAGAGATCAGAACAGCGAATCAGGATAGCGATAGATGACGCGACAAGTTACGTTCGGCCTATCCTCGCGGCTCCCAAGGCGTTCCATCATCAGAACGGTCTCTTCAGCGTAAAGTGTCCAGAAAAAAGTCTAACATTTTGTTTCATTTGGTCAGGTTTTTTCTTGCAAAGAAATTCATCGAGTGTGAGAATAGGTTTACTTCATCTACCTGATGGCAAAGAAAATGTGAAGAGAAGGATCGAGGCGTTTACGTGTGGAGGCTGAAATGGCAGCAAAAATCACGAGCACAAGGTTAGGCACGGGAGGGTGCTGCTTCGACCGCATTTTCATTTCTGTTTTCACCATCGTTCTTTTTTCATTGGTTGCTTTGTCATTAGTCGGTTGCGATTCACAACAGACGAGCGCTAACCAGGTTCGGACCATACCGCAGGATGCGAGGAAGGCGGAACTACTAAAAGAGCTGGATCGCAGATTCGAGAATCCTCAGGCTCATTTCGAGTTGGGTCAGATATATCAGGCCGAAGGGCATACGGAGAAGGCGGAGTATCATTACAACGTCGCATTGAATTTTGACCCCGCCCTGGTCGATGCTCAAGCCGCCATGGTGAAGCTGTTTTTGGATAGCAGCAATCCGGCCAAAGGCAAAGACTATGCTAAGGGCTATATCAGCGGCACTTCAACTTCGGTCACGCAGTCGATTCGGCTCGGTAAGGCATTTGAAAAGCAGCAGCTTGATGACTATGCGTTAGAGTGCTTTCAGCAGGCGCTTCACGTGGCGCCTGGTTCAGCCCAAGCAAATGCACAGCTCGGCTTCTATTATTTGCACCAGGGTGACAAGGACAAGGCTAAGCAATATCTCGTAGATAGCTTCCAGCTTGATCCCAGCCAGCCGGAAGTGGCGGGTGAACTGGGTCGGCTCGGCGTGGAGGTGAGAATACCGCACACCGAGCAGGCGGTGACGGCGAAGTCGACCAACGAAAGGCAATGGAGAATCGTCTCGAAACAGGGTTTGATCCAGGTTGAACCTATTGTGCAAAAAGGTGAAAAGAAGAGAGAAGAAAGCAATACAACAAATAAGTGATAGTCGGTGTTCCGATTGGTCAGTGGAATAGATCGAATATCAACAATTGAATACGTAACATCGCTTTTTCATTGCCCCGTGGCGAAAGGATGCGCTGCGGGGTGCTTTATTTTCCATTCCCTATTTTCAAACGTTCCCTTTTCGGTTACATTTTCCAAAACCCGTGGCTTGCAGGTTTCTGTAAAAAAGTATGCCTAACCTTCAATCTTACAGAAGCCTCGAAATGTATAGGAGATGGATACCATGCTCGGACTGCACGTCGCAGACATTGT
>CAYZAH010000189.1:6081-7213 GCA_964475805.1 uncultured Pirellulales bacterium
CTCGAAATGTATAGGAGATGGATACCATGCTCGGACTGCACGTCGCAGACATTGTTGTGTTGGGCCTCTATCTGCTTGGCATGGCGGCTATCGGTTTCTGGAGCGCCAAGAAGATAGAGCAAAGCAGTGACTTTTTCATGCCTCGACGCTTCGGCAAGGCCATGATGGTGATGTTCGGATTTGGGGCCGGAACGCATTCGGACCAGGCGGTGGGCGTCGCGTCGAAGAGTTTTTCGAGCGGACTATCCGGAATCTGGTATCAGTGGCTTTGGCTTCCCTGCACGCCCTTCTACTGGCTGATCGCTCCGGTCATGAGACGGTTTCGTGCTATCACAACGGGTGACGTCTTCGAGTCGCGCTACAACCGAAGCGTTGCCATGCTCTACGCTGTGATCGGGATGATGAATCTGTCGGTGAACATCGGTCTGATGTTACGCGGGTCGAGCGAGGTCATCTCCGCGAGTACGCGGGGTCTGCTCTCGGCGGACGCGGCGATTGCCGTGATGACGGTCGTCTTCGTGGTATACGGCGTCGCCGGAGGGCTTGCGGCTGCGATCATTACCGACTTCATCCAGGGCATTCTGACCATCATCTTTTCATTCATGCTGCTTCCATTGATTATGAACGCCGTCGGATGGATGGACGGAATCCGCGCGGCGATCAGCGATCCGCAGAAGCTGACGTTGGTTGCTCCGGCGGAAATCGGTTTCTTCTACATCGCCGTGATTGCGTTCAACGGCCTGGTGGGGATCGTGACACAGCCGCACACGATGGCCAACTGCGCCGCGGGCAAGACCGAGATGGAAGGGCGCTTCGGGTGGATGTTCGGCAATATCATCAAGCGTATATGTACTATCCCCTGGTGTTTGACTGGGGTGGCCGCGATTGTCTACTTCGGCAGTCGAGGCATAGAAATCGAACCGGACAAGGTGTTCGGAGCCGTGGCCGGCGACTTCTTGCCGAAGATTCTGCCGGGAATACTGGGAGTCTTTCTGGCGGCGCTGCTGGCGTCCGTGATGAGCTCATGCGATGCGTTCATGATATCCTCGTCAGCTCTTTTCACCGAGAATATCTACAGACCGCTGTCTCCGAACAAGCCGCACGGACACTATGTCACCGTAGGGCGGATCGC
>CAYZAH010000190.1:0-5038 GCA_964475805.1 uncultured Pirellulales bacterium
GAATCGAAAAGAAAAGATACTGATCCCGACGCATTCCGATGGTCAGCCCGTTCAGGTGACGGCCTACGAGGACGACAAAGCGGAAGCCCGGGCCATCGCCGAGCAAATCAAAGAACTCTCCGAGGGCGGTGTCTCCTTCAAGGACGTGGCGGTCTTTTACCGTGTCAACGCCCAGAGCCGGGCTATCGAAGAAGCCTTCATCAAAGCGAAGATTCCCTATCAAATCCTTCGCGGCGTCGAATTCTACAGGAGAAAGGAAATCCGCGACCTTCTCGCCTATCTGAAAATCCTTGTTAATCCCTTTGACGAGAACGCCCTGACGCGTATCATCAACACGCCCGCTCGCGGCATAGGAAAGACGACCATCGAGCGGCTCGGCGCCTACGCCACCCAGAATGACATCAGCCTCATGGAGGCCGTGAAGAAGTCCAGCGTCATCGATTCGCTCCCCAAAGCCGCCAAGGCCAAGTTAGCCGTCTTCTACAACCTGATCGAGCAGCTCGGCAAGGACGTTGAGGGCGAGGTGGCGCCGCTGGCTGATCGCGTGTTGAAAGAGTCCGGGCTCGCCGAATCCTTCCGGGCTGCCGGGGCCGAGGGCCAGAGCGCCCTGGAAAACGCCAACGAATTGATAAACAGCGCCGCCGACTACGACCAGCACACCGAGGAGCCGTCGCTGATAGACTACCTCCACCAGATATCGCTCTTTAGCGACGTCGATGCTTACGACGCGAGCAGTGAACGTGTGGCCTTGATGACGTTGCACGCAGCCAAGGGACTCGAATTCAATAACGTGTTCATCACCGGCGTCGAAGAGGGGCTATTGCCGCACGAGAGAAGCGGGGCGGCGGAAAATGACGATGAGATGGAGGAGGAACGCCGGCTTTTCTTCGTCGGCATCACGCGAGCCAAGTCAGCATTGTATATCAGCCACGCCCGCTATCGCACCATCCGAGGCCAATTCATGCGGGTTGTCCCATCCCCGTTCCTGTTCGAGCTTGGTGTCGATTTCAGTGAAGAGGTCCAGGAAGATGACTATGGCGACGAAGACGACACGATCCAAATCGTCCCGGAGTTCCAGCCGGGCCAGTTGGTGCGTCATGACAAGTTTGGCCTGGGACGAATCAAAGAGTACATGGACATCGGTGAAAACAGCATCGCCGTCATTCGGTTCAATTCTGGACAGACCAAGACCCTGATGCTAAAATACGCCAACCTTTCAAAAGTGGATATATAGGGTCTGTCGTAATGAAATGCTCAAAAAGGAGGTTCGAATGGCGAGTGAAATGAATCGACGAGAGTTTGTGCAACTGACTGCGGCCGGGAGCGCTCTGTGCATGGGCGGGATGGGTCTTTCTGCCTTTGCCGCTGCTCCGGGAGGCTCGAAGCTCATCAGCCCGGGCTGCCGGGGAACCAAAGTCAAGGTAGCCCGAATCTACATGGGCACCTCGCACGGCCTCTGGCCGGAGCCGAGAATGGATTTTCGCAAGGAAATCCGGTTCTACGAATCCGAGTTCGCCAAGCTCAAGAACGAGCTGTCGGATGTCGAATTCACCGTGAACCAACTGATCTCCTCCGCCGATCAGATCGGACCGCTCAAGAGCCGACTGAACGAGGCTGACGGCATCCTTTTGATTCACTTCAATATCGGCGTCGGGCCGATCATTCACGAGGTCTTGAGCGTGGGAAAGCCAACGGTCATCTTTGCGGCCCCGTTTTCTGGGCATGGCTGGACGGGCTTCGGCGCGCTGCAACAGCAAGAGTTGGGTGCCAAGTTGGAGTGTATGCTGACCAGCGACTATAGCCAGTTGGCGGTCGCTATCCGGCCCTTCCGCGCCATTCACCACCTCCGCGAGGCCAAAATCCTGGACCTGACGACCAGGTCGATTGACTCGTATGCGACGGCTATGAACGATAAGTTCGGCACCGAGATCAAACGGATTGAGCGCCAGCAAGTGCTCGACGCCTACGATGCCGTCGATGACAACGACGCCAGGGCCGAGACCGAACGCTGGATCAACGGAGCAAAGGAGCTTGTCGAGCCATCCCGTCAGGACGTTTTCAAATCATGCAAGCTGGCGCTGGCCTTTGAGAATCTGGTCAACCAGGAGAACGCCACCGCATTGACCATCGACTGCTACGGAACCATGTGGAACAAGACCATCATGCTGCCAGCCTATCCATGCCTCGGTTTTACGAGGCTCAACAGCATGGGTTTGGGCGGGATTTGCGAATCAGACCTGCAATGCGCGATGACCCACGTGATTATGCAGGGCTTGGTCGGCAGGCCCGGCTTTATCAGCGATCCGACCGTGGACGAATCGAACAACAGCATCATTCTGGCACACTGCCTGGGCACAACGAAGATGGATGGCCCGGACAAGAAAGCCGATCCCTACAAGCTGCGAACGGTCATGGAGCGGCAGGAAGGCGTCGTGCCCCAGGTGTTTATGCAGACCGGCCGGAAGGTCACTCAGGCCAAATTAGTTGGCACCGACTTCATGCCGTACTTCACCGGTGAGATTATCGACGCACCCGACATCCCCAGAGGTTGCCGGACCAAGATCACGGTGAAGGTGGATGGCGATGTTGAGAGACTCTGGAAGAACTGGACCAGCGGCTTGCACCGACAGACGTGCTATGGCGACATCACGAAGGAACTGGGTTCGTTCTGCAAGTACAAAGACATCAAGATGGTCAACGAAGCCGTGTAGGCAGGAAGGTGAGCGGTCTTATGAATCGGCGTGAGTTCCTCAAAGCAACCGGATGCGGTGTGGCTGCACTGGCTTTTTCGAGGCCGTCCTTCGCCGCGAAAGAGCAAGAAGACTGGATTCTCGGGCAAGCCGACGAGCGGATTGAGAAGCACCGCAAGGCCGATGCAACGTTGAGATTCGTCGGGGCGGACGGCAAGCCGCTCCGCGCCGGGCTGACCGTACAAATAGAACAAAAGCGCCACAAATTCCTGTTCGGCTGCAATATCTTCAAGTTGGGCCGATGCAGGTCGCCGGAGGACAACATTCTCTATGAGAAGCGGTTCGCCGAACTGCTGAACTTCGCCACGCTGCCTTTCTATTGGTGGAATTACGAGCGCCGCCAAGGTCAGCCGGATGACAAACGTACCGAAGAAATCGTCCACTGGTGCAAACCCCACAACGTAACGACCAAGGGGCATCCTCTGGCCTGGAACTACGTCGATCCACCGTGGCTGGCGAATGCCCCTGATATGGCGATGCAGCTTCAGCTTGGACGAATCGGCCGGTGCGTGCGGAAGTTCAAAAGCGACATCGACATTTGGGATGTCGTCAACGAAGCCACGCACTACGACCGCGAGCAGCTCAAGAAGCAGGCGCCGATCCTGACGGAAGCCATCCGCAAGATGGGCGTCGGCGCGTACATCCGTGAGGCGTTCCGGGCCGCGCGCAAGGCCAACCCAAATGCGACGCTGTTAATCAATGACTACCGCACGGACCCGGCTTATGCGGACAAGGTCATTTCCAAGCTCGTCGATGAGAGTGGGTGGCCGCTCTACGACGTGATCGGTATCCAATCGCACATGCATAGCCGCTACTGGGGAGCACAAAAAGCATGGGACGTCTGCGAGCGGTTCGCCAGGTTCGGAAAACCGTTGCACTTCACCGAGACCACCATCGTTTCAGGCCCCAAAACGGGTCAGAGTTGGGTAACAACGCCTGAGGGCGAGAGGCAGCAAGCCGAACAGGTCGCCGAGTTTTACCGCACTCTGTTCTCGCACCCGTCCGTCGAGGCGATCACCTGGTGGGACTTCACCGACCAGGGCGCTTGGCAGCGGGCACCGGCGGGCCTCGTCCGAGACGATATGACGCCCAAACCCGCTTACGACGAATTAGTGCAGCTCATCAAGAACCGGTGGTGGACGACGTCGCAAGCGACGACCCAGGCCAAAGGCGAGGCACGCTTCCGCGGCTTCCTCGGCGAGTACGAAGCCAACATTCAGCTCGGTATCAGGAAGCTCACCGGAACGTTCCGGCTCGAAAAAGCAACCGCAGAAACAATCGAAGTCCGATTGGAGGCATAGGGAAAGGAGACCCACGTGTCCAAATCGCAGATCAAGCTCAACTACAAGAACATCATGGCCGATGTCATCGGCGACGAGCACGGCATTACCAAAGAGCAATGGGCCAAACTCGCCGCGAAGGTCGAGCCGCTCATTCCGGATATCGTGAAGGAAATCCGGGGCGAGAAGAGACACCCCGCCATCACCGCCACGCGACATGGTTTGCTCCCCGGAAATGCGGAGATGGTCAGCAAGGTCCTGGAGCAGGTCGATAGGGTTCGCAAACGCGGAATGTGCGACAATCTTGTCGTCTTGGGCATCGGCGGCTCGGCACTGGGCAACATCGCGTTGCAGACGGCGCTGAACCCATACATGTACAACCTGGACGACAAGCTGCGAAACGGCAGGCCGCGCTTGTTCGTCTTCGATAACGTCGATCCGGCGCAATTGTCCTCATTTCTCAACTGGCTCGGCGACGGGCTCGAGCGAACGGTCTTCAACGTCATCAGCAAGTCCGGGCGAACGGCCGAGACCGCCGCTCAGTTTCTCATAATCAAGCACAAGCTCGAAACCGGGTACCCAGGGCAACCTCTGGCCGACCGCATCGTCGTCACAACCGGCTTCGAGACCGACAAGGAAGGCAAACCCACGAGTACGCTCTACAGAATCGCGAAAGAAGAAGACCCTGAGTTGCCGCTTCTGGAAGTCCCACACGACGTGGGCGGCCGGTTCACCGTTCTCAGCGCCGTCGGTCTGTTCAGCGCTGCCATGTGCGGCATCGACGTCGCCGAGCTGCTGGCCGGAGCGAGCGACATGCACGAGAGGGTGAGCCGCGAGAGCTTCGGCGAGAACCCCGCGGCGATCAACGCGGCTATCTGCTATCACTACTACAATCAGGGCAAGAGAAATTCGGTCATGATGCCGTATGCCCACGCACTGAAAGACGTGGCCGACTGGTATCGCCAACTCTGGGCCGAGAGCCTCGGCAAAAAATCGGACTTGAACGGA
>CAYZAH010000190.1:5138-7190 GCA_964475805.1 uncultured Pirellulales bacterium
GCCTTGTTCAATATCGACACTTACAATCAACCGGCCGTCGAGTTGGGCAAAGAAGCCACCTTCGCGCTTATGGGCAGAAAGGGTGAGTGCAAAACGGTTGAAAAGCCGTACGAGGAATTCGCACGCGAGATTACAGCCGCCACGGAAATCGACGAGGAGTATCTCGTCTAATGAACGTGGCATCCGCGGGTAGGTATCGCTGGAGACGACTATGGATTACGCAGTCATCATGGCGGGGGGGACGGGTAAGAGATTGTGGCCGCTCAGCCGGCAAAAACGTCCGAAGCAGGTTCTAAAGCTCCTGGACGGCCAGACGCTGCTTCGCCGCTGTTTTGAGCGTCTGCTGCCTATCTTCGATCTGAGGAATATCATCGTCTTGACAAATGCGGGCTACGCCGACGTTGTTCGCGAGAGCCTTGCCGAACTACCCTCTAACAACGTCATCGCCGAGCCGGCGGTGCGAGATACGGCCGGGGCGATCGGGCTGGCTGCCACGGTTCTGGCCAAGTACGACGCCGAAGCGACCATCGCCGTGGTCACCGCCGACCAGATCATCGAGCCGGCCGAGGTGCTCCAACAGGCGATCAGAGATGGGCTGACCTTCATCAAACACAATCCTGACGATATGCTCACATTCGGCATCCGGCCGACGTTTGCCAGCACGTCCCTCGGTTATATCAAGTGCGTCAACGGTCGCAAGTATACCGGCTGCCAGAACGAGCTTTATTCCGTCGAGGCATTCAAGGAAAAACCGGACAAGAACACAGCCGAAGAGTACTTCCAAAGCGGCGATTATTTTTGGAACTCCGGAATGTTTATCTGGAAAGCCGGTATCATCCTCGACAGCCTGGCGAAACATCTGCCCGAAGCGACGGAGCCTCTTACCAAAATCCGGACCGCCTGGGATAGCCCGAAGCAACAAGTGGCCCTCTACGAGTGGTTTCCGAGGCTGCCCAAAATCAGCATCGACTATGCCGTCATGGAAAAAGCCAACAGTGTCCACGCTATAAAGCTGGATTGCCGCTGGCTCGATATGGGCTCTTTCGCCGCGCTGGCGGATATCATCTGCTCGGACAAGGACAACAACATTGTCGTGGCCGGCCAGAGCGAGCTGCTCGACTGCAAGAACAATATCATTATCACCGAAGACAACGGGCACCTGATCGCCGCCATCGGCCTGGAAAACATGGTGGTGGCCCACAGTCCCGACGCCACCCTCGTTTGCCATATCGACCAGACGCCCAAGCTCAAGGACCTCTTGGAGCTGATCGAGCGAAACACCGGAGACAAATTCCTGTGAGAGGGGAGCAAAAAGTGAACTAAAGTGACTAAAGTGCTTTAGGAGCCTTGTCTGACTTTAGGCACTCTTTTCAGCCAACAACTCATCAATGCGTTATCTGTCAATAGACCACGGTACCCGGCGGACCGGCCTGGCAATTTGCGACGCCGGCGAGAGCATCGTTTCGCCTTTGGCCGTCATTGAAGGCCGCCAGTCGCTGGAAAGCAAGATCGCCGAGATTATCAAGGCGGAAAACGTCGGAGCCGTCGTCCTGGGATTGCCTCTGAACATGGACGGTTCCGAAGGCCCCCAGACCCAACTCGTTCGCAAGTTCGCGAATAAGCTGCGAGCCCACCTTGATGTCCCCGTCCATTTCCAGGACGAGCGATTGAGCAGCTTCGGTGCTGAAGAAAAGCTCGCCCCGGCTAACCTTTCGAGAGGTAAAATGAAAGCGCGTCTTGACGCCGTCGCCGCCGCCGAAATCCTCCAAGCCTTCCTCGACCGAGACCATGCTCCCGACGGCACCACGACCGACCCCAGAGCGTAGCGGACAGCGCACACCTCTCCGCGTTAACAAGAACCTTCAGAATCGCTTCTATATCGGTGGGATCTTCCGGCAGTTTCGCCGCTGGACACGCCGACATGTCATGGAATTCGTTCATGCTTGAAGGAAGTCTGTCCAAATCAACTCCCGATTTCTTGACCATTTCAATTGCCACCTGTGCCATTTTTGTACCCCACTTTCTATGGTAACCACAAATACAAGCCATTAC
>CAYZAH010000191.1:0-7186 GCA_964475805.1 uncultured Pirellulales bacterium
TCCCCATTCTCGCCCTCCAGGAAAGAATCGAACAGGAGTTGAACAACAATCCCGTACTGGAGATGGTGGAGCCTGAAAGTCCCGACGAGGTCGGCTCGAACCAGGAGGAACCTCCGGGCGAGACGGACGAGAAAGACCTGGTTCTTAGTACGGACGCGAATAAGACCGACGACTTCGAGCGATTGGACAGTCTCGGCGACGGCTTCACGGACTATATGGCCGAGGCCGGACCTTTTCGCAGGCGGGTTCAGGTGGAGGAGCGAGACAGAAAACTGGAGGCTCTGAAGAATACCGCCGCTCCGCCTCAATCGCTGAATGAATACCTGTCAGACCAGTGGCGATTGGTCGACGCCGATGAGCCTGTCAAGAAGGCCGGCAGCATGATTATCGACTACCTGGATGATCGGGGATACCTGACTGTCCGGCTGGAACAATTGTACAACAAGGACAGGGGCGACTTTACGGTCGACGACCTGAAGGAGGCCTTGGAGTTGGTGCAGAAACTCGAGCCATCCGGCGTCGGGGCACGCGACCTGAAAGAGTGCCTGCTAATCCAGATGGCCCAGAGCGGCGAGGATATGAGCTTCGAGGCGCGCTTGATCGCCGAGCACATGGACGATCTGCTCGAAAACCACTTGCCGGATATTGCCAGGAAGATGAATTGCAGTCTTGAAGCCATCAATCACGCCATCGAGCGAATGAGCAAGCTGGATACCTCGCCCGGCCTGCAAATCGGAAGGAATCAGAATCTCCCGGTGACTCCCGACGTCATCGTGGAGGCTGACGAGGATTCCGGCCAGTACACGGTCAGGTTGGCGGATTCGGAGCTACCTCACCTGAGATTGAACGATTACTACAGCAGAATGGCGAAAGATGAGCAGGTGAGCGAGAAGACGCGGAAGTTTCTGCAAAGCAACTTGCGTTCCGCCCAGTGGATTATGGAAGCTATCGAACAGCGGAAGAACACACTGCTGAGAGTCGCCAAGGCCATCGTGAAATATCAGAAGGACTTCTTCGAGAAGGGGCAATTGTACCTTCACCCGCTGCCGATGTCGAAGGTCGCCGAGGACGTGGGCGTCCATCTGGCGACGGTTTCGCGGGCCGTCGCGGGCAAATATATATTGTGCCCCTGGGGGGTATTGCCGCTCCGCAAGTTCTTCAGCGGCGGCCGGGAGGACGTCAATGGCGAGGGCCGAAGCTGGGAAGCCATCAGGGCCGAGCTGCAGAAGATTATCGACGGGGAGGATAAGGCCCGACCTTTAAGCGACGACCAGATCCGCAAGAGACTCCAAAAGGCGGGCATCAACAATTTAGCCCGGCGGACCGTCGCAAAGTACCGCAAGCTCCTGAACATCCCCGCCGCAAGATTCCGCAAGAAATACTGAATTGCTTGCCGGCTTCACAAGAGCATCGCCGGCAAACCCAGTCCGATCGCCGCGCCATACGCATAGTCCAGCCAGAAGATGTTGCCTATGTTGGCCAGATAAATGAGCACCACGAGCGGAAAACTCAGCATCGCCAGGATGCTGCCGGACGAGGCTGCTTTCTTAGCCTGCTGGTACAGGGCGCGACCGTCGCCGATTGAAGGGAAGGCGTGCATGCCGATGGAGATGCCGAGCCATAACAAGAAGTAGGAGGGGAGGCTCTTCACTCCGAACCTGTACATGGGAAGAAACGCCGGAAAACAGATGAACATGCACAGAAGTGAATTCACGATAAACGGTCCCACGGAGACCAGTAGGGCGGTGCTGAACTTCTCAATTTCCTCATGGGCTACGTATCCCGCCGGGTTCCCAAAGCGGAAGAAGCACACATCGAACACTGCCACACCCCGCAGCTTGCAGAACCACATGTGCGCTACTTCGTGAACAATCACCCCGGGGAATGTTGCCAGGGTCACAAGCTGGCCCGGTATTAGCATCATGGCGTTTCCTCGTCTTCCTGGGTCCACCCGTTAGGGTATCTCTTGTTGAATTCATTGCGGCTGATGATCTGCCGTGTGTACAGCCGATGCAGGATTCTCGGCTCGTATTCGGCATAGTATTCCTCATACTCCGGTTTCGAGCTTGCCAGTGTTTTTGCCCGGTCTAACGCGGCCAGCGACTTGACTTTGTACTGTTCGTTACTTGTTTCAGCGTACTTGCAGGCGTAAGCTGACGCGAGTTGCCCAACGTAGGCCGGAACATCCTTGTGCCGGGTGTCCATCTGAAGCGCCAGCGCGAGGAACTCGTCATAGTTCGCCTGGTCAAAAGCCACTCCGATTTGGGCACTCACGATCAAGTCGTCGAGATCTGATTCGATGGCGACTCGTCCCCGGCAGGACTGCAGTAGCTTCAACGCCTCGGCGGACTTGTCCTGCCTAAGCAGGAGCACGCCCTCGTAAAACGCTCCGTAGGCCTGAAGTTCCGGATTTTCAGGAATACGCCGTGAAGCAGAAACAAAGTTTGTCGCACCTTGCTGGAAGTCCCCCGCGGTCATGGCTGATTCATAGCACTTAATCTCGTAGTAGGCTTGGACAAACCTCCAATTCCAGACCAGCATGGATACGACCAGAGCCACCATTCCGACAAGCGTGGCTTTGACCCAGCCGGGGAAAGGCCTGTTCTTGAACAAAGACTCGCACGCCGGACAGACAGGTAATTGCCCCAGAGTGGCCAAATCGGTGTCGCCATTGTCCAGCCCGCATCCGATGCATACCGTCGGATCCACCTGTCGGCGCACCTGGTTGGCCGGGATATTCTCCTCAGCGAAAAGAGACTCCGCGCAACTCGTGCACAACAGGCTCTCGCGGACCTTTAGGGTGTCGTTCAACGGAAATTCCCGCCCGCATCTTTCACACGTTAGCTCTTTCACGGTTTGTTCCTCTTGTGTGAACCCTCAAGCGTCGCATCTCACTTTTCGAGCTATATCGGCGTTTTGCCCCAACGGTTTGAGCAAAAGTCTTTTCCTGGAGAGCGCCGCTCGAAAGAAAAAATGCGGTGTGACTCCAAAAAATTCTTGGAGCACGGGGAACAATGAGTTACAATATGAATATATAGTCACATAGTAATATATCTTGAGGTACAGAATGCCGGACAAACACAGACAATTGTTGTTCGAAAAACAGGCGGAGGTCGCCAAGGCGATTGCTCATCCGTTGCGAATCGCGATCATAGATTTCCTAAAGGACGGCGAGCAATGCGTTTGTGACATTGCCGAGCACGTGGGCGCCGAACGCTCGAACATCTCGCGGCATCTGTCGGTCATGGTGAATGCCGGCGTGCTTGAGTGGCGAAAAGAGGGCCTCAAGGTCATTTACAAGCTCAAGTGCATCTGCATTCTGGACTTCTTTTCTTGTATCACCGATGTTCTTCGAGCGCAAGCCAGGGAAAATGAAAGGCTTCTGAGGGCTATTTAGAGGCCAAACCACCAGAGGGATCAGCAACCCGATTTTTGCCTTGAAACTATGTGAGTAAATGGTCATATATACATGAAGTTTTGAAGGGAACACATGAAACGAGAGTTGAAGATTTTTGGCGCATTTGCCGGGATTTTTCTGACGGCCTATTTCTTGCCTCTGGGCAATCCGAGAATACAGCAAGCCATCCAGGAGGCGTTTCGCCTTCTCCAATGGTACGCACGGAACCATACCCTGGCCTGTGTGGTCCCGGCGTTGTTCATCGCCGGTGCAATCATCACGTTTCTCTCACAGGCTTCGGTTATAAGGTATCTCGGGCCGCGATCTAACCCGATCCTGGCCTATGCAGTGGCATCGGTGGCGGGTTGTGTATTAGCGGTCTGTTCGTGCAGTGTGCTGCCGATGTTCGCCGGCATATACAATCTCGGAGCCGGACTGGGTCCGGCGACGGCCTTTCTGTATTCCGGGCCGGGCATCAACGTTCTGGCGATCTTCCTCAGTGCCCGCGTTCTGGGCTTCTCTATCGGAGCGGGAAGATTCATCGGCGCCGTGGTTTTTTCCGTGCTTATCGGCGTCATCATGGCAGCGGTGTTTCGTCGCGGCGAGCAGGCCAAGGTGCAGGCGGCCTTGCAGATGCCCGAGCCTGAGAAGCCTCGCCGTCCCATCATCAAGACCGCCCTCTTTCTTGCTTGCATGGTTCTGTTCCTTGTTTTCAGCGACTGGTTCAATCCCGGCAATGTCGTCGTCAAGACCACGGACGGCCGTCAGTTCAAAGCCGTCGTCATTCACGAAACGAAAGACATGGTTCGCTTTCAGCTCGAACAGGACCTCGGCACGGCCAAAGTGGGAGACAAGATAGAATTGCCGAAAACGGATATTGCCCAAACACAAGAGCAAAAGACTTGGGTGATCGCGGTTCATCACGTTCGATGGTATCTGGCGGGATTCATGGGGTTGCTCGTCGGGCTGATGGCCTGGCGATGGTTCGAGGCGGACGAGCTGCGCGAATGGATGCATAATACGTGGGGGTTTGCCAAGCTCCTTGTCCCCTTGCTTTTCGGCGGGGTCTTCGTCGTCGGATTCGTGAGCGTGCTTCTGCCTGAAAAGCAGGTGGCTCAATGGGTCGGGGACAACAGCCTGCGGAGCAACTTTGTCGCCAGTGTCATCGGCGCCTTTTGGTATTTCGCCACGCTGACCGAAATCCCGATCACTCAGGCGCTCATGAAGCTCGGGATGAACAAAGGCCCGGTGCTCGCCCTGCTGCTGGCAGGGCCGGCTCTTTCGTTGCCCAGCATCCTGGTCATCCGCAAAGTGATGGGCAACCTTCGGACAATTGTCTTTATCGTGCTCGTTGTCGTGATGTCCACGATAGTGGGCTTGTTATTTGGTGCGATATAAGCACGGAACATTGGAATGATGGAATAATGGAATGATGGCGAGGAAAGAATGGAGCGAAGGAATATCAACCGGGGCTATATGAAGTTGACTGTGTGGCAGGATGCGATTACTTTCTATACTCACACGGTTTCGGTCTTTCGAGGCTGGCCGTATGAAATGAAACGCGTCGCTGGCCAACAGATTGCCAGTGTTGATTCCATCCACCGTAACATCGCCGAAGGGTATTGCCGCAAATCATTGAAAGAGTACCTTCAGTTCTTGAATATCGCCTTGAGTTCCACCGGTGAGTCAGTCTCGGGACTGCACGCCTTTCACAAAGCAGGACAATTGAAGGACGACGAATTCGGAATGATGGACGCTCACGCCTATAAGATTGAGAACAGCCTGAAACGACTCATTGAAAGTCTTCAAAAGAAGAGACAAGACGGAACCTGGCAAGATGAATTCTGAAAGACTGCAATCAGGCTTTATAATGAGACGATTACGGGAGAGCTATCGTCCCCACCGCCCATTATTCCATTTTTCCAATATTCCAATGGTTATGTAGGAGACGTTGACATGAAGAAGATACAAATACTTGGCACCGGATGTCCCAAGTGCAAAAAGCTCGCTGAGAACGCCGAAGCTGCGGTGAAGGACCTGGGCGTCGAGTGTGAGATTGAGAAGGTTACCCAAATCAACGACATTATGAAGTTCGGCGTGATGATAACGCCGGCCCTCGCCATCGACGGGCAGGTCAAAGTCACGGGGAAGGTCGCGGACGTGGACGCGATCAAGAAGATGTTGTCGTAGCGACGTTGCATGAGGGAACCGGCTGTTTGCATCGCTCATGATGCCAATCTGGGTTTTTGTTGAAAGGAGTAGCCGATGTGTGGAGAAAGCAATTGCTGCAGTGCCGGTCCGAGGCTGATATTTGCCTGCTCGGGCGCGGCGGACGTGGGTGAGGTTGCCGATCGTGCGGCCAGAGAGCTGACCAAGAACGGGCTGGGCAAGATGTTCTGCCTGGCCGGCGTGGGCGGACGCGTCGACGGGATCATGAAGAAAACGGGAGAGGCTTCAGACATCCTGGCCATCGACGGCTGCGATCTGGACTGCACGAAGAAATGTCTCGAACAGGCTGGTTTTGGTCAATTCAAGCACGTGCGAGTTACTGATCTGGATATGACGAAAGGCCAGACTCCGCCTACTGAAGAGAACGTTCTCAAAGTCGTCGCGGAATCCACTAAATGGTCCTCTGCGAAGTGACGTCCAATCCGAAGAAGAGAAGAAATGGGCCGAAGTCACACTGACAAGTTGCGGGTTCTTTTTCTCTGTACGGGAAACTCTTGTCGCAGTCAGATGGCCGAAGGCTGGGCGAGACATTTGAAAGGTGACGTCGTCGAGCCATACTCGGCAGGCATTGAAGTGCATGGCTTGAATCCACTCGCCGTAAAGGTCATGGCGGAGGCGCGCGTGGACATCTCGCATCAGCGCTCGAAGCACGTTGATGAGTTGAAGGACGTCCGATTTGACTACGTTGTGACCGTTTGCGATCATGCGAATGAGCATTGCCCGGTTTTTCCAGGCAAAGCAAAACGCCTCCACGTCGGTTTCGATGATCCGCCGAGACTGGCCAAGACAGCCAAAACGGAAGAAGAGGCATTAGATTGTTATCGAAGGGTACGGGATGAGATCAGAGATTTCGTGAAGAAGCTGCCTGATTGTCTCACGGAAGGAGAACGAGATGCTTGATTTGGGGACTGGCTCCTTTTGATGGCGCCATTCCGTCAAAAGGTGCCTGTCCCTCTTGCTGGTCAAAGGGACAGTCAGCTTTCTAAACGACAGAAAGCAGACAGTCCCTGGGGCGCCGCCGGTGAAATGGATAGGCTGCTCGAACAATTGCGAGAATAGATTGCGGGAGGTTTATGATGTCTACTTCTGACGAAGAGATTAGAGATACCGTCCGCCAGGGATACGCCGAGATTGCACAAGGCCACTCATGTTGCTGCGGCTCGTCGTCGCCGGACAAGCTGGCCGAGGCTATCGGGTATCTGAGCGAAGACCTTGAGTCATTGCCGGATGGGGCGAACATGGGGCTGTCGTGTGGCAATCCGACCGCCGTTGCGAATCTCAAGCGCGGCCAGGTCGTCCTGGACTTGGGCAGTGGAGGCGGATTCGACGTCTTCATCGCGGCCAAAAAGGTCGGCCCGGACGGACGAGCTATCGGTATTGACATGACGCCTGAAATGCTCGGTAAAGCCAGGGCGAGCATCCCGAAATTCACCGAGAAGACGGGGCTATCCAACGTTGAGTTTCGTCTGGGTGAGATCGAGCATCTTCCCGTGGCGGACGCCAGCATTGACGTGGTCATCTCGAATTGCGTGATCAACCTGTCACCCGACAAGGAACAGG
>CAYZAH010000192.1:0-7179 GCA_964475805.1 uncultured Pirellulales bacterium
CCCGGCTTCTTCGCACGCCATCGGCGTGCCGAGATTGTGCCCTCCGACGCCGCCAACAAGGCCATTGTCCTTGACGAACCCGACAACCTTTCCGATCAGATCGGTCCTTTTGCCGCGTGCCCACAAATCGCCAAGGTTTCCGATCAGAAAAGCGCCGACGGCTCCGCCATCGATAGCTTTTTTGACGTCGCCTGTAAGGTCGTCCGTCTGAGCGCCGCATTGTGCGATCCACTGGATCTTTCCGCCGCGTTCATCCCAGTACTTCTTGAGAAGGGGCGCCGACCTGGAGCCTGTAATAATCGTGTTGATCCCGTTCTCTTCACATATTTGGAGCGTCTCGATGATTTTCTCATCGGTGAAATAATGCTTGAGCAAGGGGGAGACATAAATCAGATCTCGGCTGTGAGCAAATCCACCGATCAGATTTCCTCCGCAGATAATTCGGCTGATCTTGACCTTGCCGATCTTGCCCGCAGGCAAGCCTTTGATCGACTCTGCTGCCGGCCCGATCGATTTCCCCGTGGCGGCTAACAGAGCCTTCTCTTCAAAACTCAGCGCCGACGCCACGGCGGCCGAACCGATAACCGAACTCTTAAGAAACTGTCGGCGATTCACACGATCCATCATTTGTTCGCACCTTTCAAAATATCAGCCGGCGGTCGTAGACTCTTCTTCTACGGCTCCGTGCTCAATCAGACAGTCAACGACGTCCTTCTTCCTCTGCTGCTTCGCCAGGTCCAGGGCCGTTCGACCCTGATGGTTCTCCAGATTAACGTCCGCCCCCCTCGATATGAGCAGCTCGACCATGTCCTTGTGCCCGGCTTGCGCGGCGTAATGCAAAGGCGTTCCCTGCCCTTCACTCATGGCGTTGACGTCGGAACCCTCATCGAGAAAATACTCAGCCACAATCATGCAATCCCGCATGGCCGCGAAGTGCAATGGAATCGTGCCGTCCGTCATCGCGGCGTTGATATCTGCGCCCTTCGAGGCAAGCAGTACGGCGACGTCCTGATAACCCTGAATTAGGGCGATATGTAAGAATGTGACGTCCTTATGGGCTTTCTCATTCACGTCGGCGCCGGCGTCAATCAAGGCCTCGACCGCATCAAAATCGCCGTTGACCACTGCCTGTTGCAGCGTCATGCCCGGAGGTACGGGCTTGGCAGGTTTGGTCAGCTTGGCCGGCTCGGCGTGGCCCTCCTCCGGTGCCGGTTCCAGCGTGATCTCGGTCTCAGCCGGGGCTTCCGCGGTCGGTTCCGACTTCTTTACCTCCGCCACGGGGTCCGGCTGCTTGGCAGGCTCGACAGGCTTGGTCTGAGCGGCAACAACGGCTTGTTCAGGCGGCTCAGCCTGCTTCTTCTTGCAGCCGAAGATAACAAATGCAACTACTAAGATCAGCCATAGTAGTCCAATACGCCTCATTTCTCACCCTTTCGTACGGCGAATCAGTATTGGTCCTGGATCATCTTCCTAACCATCTTATCATATTCGAGGCTAATTTGCAAAGGTTTGATGTGGTGTAGACCTGGACTCTCAAGGCAAGACACCTGCTGAGACCAACCCTACTTGAATCCAGTTTATCACAGCCATTAAGTGCGTGGACGCTGAACTAGAACCAGAGCACATACCCTGGTACCGCGATACCCTGAGTTCTATGTGCTGGCCAGCGCGATCTGAGCCCAGTACGCGGCTTCGTAGGCCCAACCGGTCGGCTGGTTGATGAGTTCGAGTTTGATCTTCTTACCCGCGAAATTTGACAGGTCAATTTCCGTCTGCATCCAACCGTCCGGGGCCGTTTCCTTGCTCACGTCCTTGCGAGCGATTGGTTTACCATCCACCGCGACGATCAGTTCCCAGTCGCCCTCGGGATGGTGCCCTACGGTTAGACGCAAAACGGTCTTCTTGTCGACCGGGATATTCAACTCTCGCCAGAGCCGGCAGCCCGTTCGTCGATCCAGCGGATGTGTAACCAGGACGTTCTTCCTGCCCAGCGCCTCCTCATGCAGACCCGGGTTCATTTCTCTCCCGCAGGCGGCGACCTTCCAGCCCGGAGCGAACTTCGAGACGTCCTTGGAAATGTCCTCACCGACAATGGCCGTGATCTTCGTCATTTCTTCTTTCGTGAACTTACTGTTCGCGATGGGGCCGGGTTCCCAGCACTGCTCGAGCCGGCTCGGCTTTGGCCGCTGGACCGGAATCACGAAGACTTCGCGGCCCTCGGCGTCTTTCTCCACTCTTCCGCCCGCACGCGTGACGGACTCACGGACCAGCTTCTTGCTGACCTCCACGAGCGACGGGAAGTTGTACGGCGTGTGGCTGAATTTCCCTTCCGGGTCCAGGGCCGAGGTGAATCGCTCCGGCAGGTTCTTGAAACCGATGGTGGTAAAGAGGATGCCGCCGGCGTTCGATGGATTGCAATCGGAATCCTGCCCGCACCGCGTCGCAATGATAATCGTCTGGTCCGGGTCGCGGTCGCCGTAGAGCAAGCCGATCACAATGTAGGCCCCGTTGATCTTGGCGTCGATGTTAAAAGCGCCCTTGTCGCACGAGAATTTGCGATAATCGGGATTGTCCTGATATTTGGCCTCGACAAGTTGCCAGGTCTTCTGCCAACTGTCGGGATGCTGCTCGTGCCAGGCGAGCACGTCGCGGATACACTCGGCGTACTGGCTGCCCTGGGGGATACATGCGAGACCGGCACGAACGATCTTCTCCATATCTGTCTCGAAGAACGCCTCGGCGTACATTCCTCCGACGAACTGGCCACCATAGAGACCGTCGCCATAGTTCATGAGCCGCCCGAACGTTTCGCCGAGCCGGATCGCCACGTTCGGCATCCCCGGCGCGATCAGCCCGGCGTAGTCGGCTTCGATCTGGTAGTCGATGTCGTCGGCGTGTCTGTTGAACTCCGGGTGACCGGAGTCGGGCGGTGCAATGCCCCGGCGCAGAAGCGTCCTGCCTTCATTGTTGGCGTGCCAGAGCGGATAGCCGCTGTTGGCGAAGTCGATCCCGGCCTGGCGAATTGGAACATCCATGCCGTACAATTCGAGGGTGCGCAGGAAGGTCATCTCGACGTAGATGTCGTCCTGTTTGAACTGGTTGATCATCTTCGGCTTCCAGACGGGCATCTTGTCTTCCGGGATGATCTCGCCCCTGTAGTGAAATTCCGTGGGTCCGCCCCAGCCGACACCGGCCATCTGGCCGATCCAGCCGGCCTTCATCTTGTCCACGTAATCCTCGACGCTGATCCGGCGCGTGGGCACGGCCGCCGTGCGAACGACACTGGCGCTTTTGGTCTTGCAGCTCGACAGGAGTATTGCGCCCCAGCCAACTATGACGATCATCAGAACGGTTTGTACATTCTTCGACATCTTCATATCTCCAAAAGTCCTATGCCGTGAACGTGGTCTTCGGATGGTCTCTGTATAGCCGTCAGACGCTAAAAAAACAAGTCTTTTCGCAACCATCGTGGAAAATATAGCACGATCTCATATTTTATGGACTGCACGTTTGCAATGCTTTGGTGAGCAGGTATAATGCCTACTGATCATTAGGTAGATGTTAAGACAGAGGGTTGGAACAGGTTCTTGATATGCTGAAGGACGGGATACGATTCGCTGCATTGGCTTTCGCAATTGCCATGTCGGTTCTATCAGGCTGTTCGGCGCGGGCCGCCAGACCGAATGAGAAGCAGACTCCGATGTCCGCTCCTATCGAAGGTGATCAGAAGATCGTGAAGGCCGTAGCCGAGGCGCAAAAACTTATCGACGACGGAGATACCGACGCGGCACAGGACATCTTTTACTCGCTCCAGGAAGAATTTCCAAAAATCGTAAGGCCCGATTTGGACCTCTTTGTCAAGGCCGAGGTGTATTTTATCGAGGACAAGTACGCCAAGGCGGCTAAATACTTTGAGAAGCTGCTCACCGACCATCCCGGCACCTCCCTGCGCGACGCCGCTTTGGATAGAGAGTTCACCATCGCAACGGCTTATCTGGAAGGAAGGAAAAAGACGGTCCTCGGATTCCTCCGGTTGGCGGGATATTCCGAGGGCGTCAGGATCATGGAGAAGATCACCGACCGGGTCGGCCTGGACTCTGACTTGGGCACCAAAGCCGCCGTGGCCGTGGCTCGCAACTACGAAGACAGACAGCTCTACAACGAAGCCTACCTTAAATGGTGGGAGATCTCATTGCAGTGGAGCGCAGGCCCGGTGGGCAAAGAGGCGCTGCTCGGCATGGCCCAAAGCAAACTCGACGCGTACAATAAACGACCCGAGTCCAAGAGGCACTTGTTTGATGCGTCGGGTCTGAGAACCGCCAAGAGTTGTTTTGCCCGGTTCAAGCTGCTTTATCCCGTGGACGCCAGGCAGATGGACGTGGACAAGATCATAAACCAGATAGACGAGGAAATGGCCTACAAACAACTCAGTATCGGCCAGTACTACGAGTATACCGGATACCAACAAGCGGCGAATTTGTACTATCACATGGTTGCAAGCGATTGGCCGCACACGCAGGCGGCAAAGACGGCCAAGGAGCTTCTGGCCGCGGAGCGCGATCTGACTGGTGACGATCAAACACCCGCCGAGAAATGAACAAGGGAATGCTCAGTTTTCGATACGTGATGCCTAATGCTCGGTGCTCGATGCCCGACATTCAAGATTGTAGAATGTCTCTCTCGTCACGGGTGGGCTTATGGTTATGCCTATTCTGCCTGAGTTTGAGCGGGTGCGAAGGGATGTTCGGATACTCCAACGAATCCCTCTTTCCCGAGAACGTCAACAGCGTGTGCTTGAAGATGTTCGACAATCAGAGCTTTCGAAGAGTTGTCGAGTACGATTTGTCTAATGCCTTGTCCAAACGCATCGAGGTCGATACACCGTACAAGATCATTTCCAATGTCGATCGCGCCGACACTGTCCTCAGCGGCCAAATCGTATCCATCTCGGAGATTGCACTCAGCGCCGACCGGGAAATCGGCAGTGTTCTCGAAAAAGAAGTGGAATTGCGGGCGATCGTGGACTGGAAAAATCTCAAGACGGGACAACTGCTGATCGATCACCAGGAAGTCCTGGCTTCGGCGAGCTACTCACCCTACCAGATGCAGGACTTCAAGTATGCTTCGTCTGTGGCGGCAAACAATCTGGCCCAAAAGATCGTAGAACTCATGGAAAGGAGATGGTAGCGTCGTAAGCAGAACCACGATACGCCAAACGTTCAATCATGACTGACAACCAAAATAGAAAACCGGGGCCGCCGCGTTTGGGACCTCCGAACCGATCGGGCAAGAAACCCCCCGTGCCTCACTATGGAAGAGGGCCGCTCACGTACATCTTTCTCGCCATTGCCATTATCATGGCCACGGTGATGCTGGGACGGTGGCAGAAGGTCGATAACGTTCCATGGAGCGAGTTTGTCGACCACGTCGATAAAGGATACGTTGAGAGCGTTACAATCAAGGAAACAGAAATCACGGGAGATTTTACCGACGCTTACGTGAGCAGTCATCCGGACACGAACAAGAAGTTCGTGGTCAACTACTATCCCGATGTCCAGGGCCAGTGGCTGGCTCAGTTGCTCAAAGACCATCCGAAAATCAAGTCGGACACAGCGGCGCAGCGGATATGGCTACTTCTGCTGATGCAATGGGTCTTGCCGCTCGTTCTGCTGATCGGGTTCTTTTACTTTATCATCGGGCGAAATCTCCGCGGCGGCGCCGGGGGCATGCTCATGTCCTTCGGTCGAAGCCGGCACCGCCTTGCGGGCAAAGACAAGGTCAAAGTGACATTCGCAGACGTCGCGGGCGTCGAGGAGGCCAAAGAAGAAGTCGCCGAGATCATCGAATTTCTGAAGAATCCGAGGAAATTCCAGCGTTTGGGTGGCCGCATCCCGCGTGGCGTCCTGTTAATCGGCCCTCCGGGTTGCGGGAAAACGCTGCTCGCAAAGGCCATCGCCGGCCAAGCGGACGTGCCGTTCTTCAGCATTTCCGGTAGTGATTTCGTGGAAATGTTCGTCGGGGTCGGGGCCTCCCGCGTGCGAGATCTGTTCAAACAGGCTAAAGACAACTCCCCCTGTATTATCTTCCTCGATGAAGTCGACGCCATCGGGCGAAAACGCGGAGCCGGCTTCGTGGGCGGCGGACACGACGAACGCGAGCAAACACTGAACGCGATTCTCGTCGAGATGGACGGTTTCGACACGAACGATCAGGTCATTGTCATCGCGGCCACGAACCGGGCTGATATCCTGGACCACGCGTTGACGCGCCCGGGACGTTTCGACCGGCAAATCTTCATCCCCCTGCCGGACGTGAAAGGCCGCGTTGAGATATTGCGCGTTCATGCAAAGAAAGTCAAGATGGGCCCGGACGCCAATCTTGAAAGAATGGCGCGAGGGACACCGATGTTCAGCGGAGCGGACCTCGCGGCGATTATCAACGAAGCCGCCCTGGCAGCCACGATGGCCAACAAAGACCACATCGAAATGGCGGACCTGGAAGAGGCGAGGGACAAGGTCCGCTGGGGAAGGGCCAAAAGGAGCCGGGTCGTCGATCAGAAGGAAAAGGAAATCACCGCTTATCACGAGGCCGGCCATACGCTCGTGCAATCGTTGTTGAAGGACGCGGATCCGCTGCACAAGGTCAGTATCATTCCACGCGGCCCGATGGGCGGTGCGACCTTTGCCCTGCCGGAAAAAGACCGTACGATCTTCACCAGAAGATATTGCATAGCCCTGTTGCAAGTATGCTTTGGCGGGCGAATTGCCGAGGAGATATTCTGCGACGACATATCCAGCGGCGCTCAAAACGATATTCAGCAGGCAACAAATATTGCCAAGCAGATGGTTCTGACCTGGGGGATGAGCCGCGAGCTCGGCCCCATCAGCTACGGGCCGGACCTGGGCATCAAGGAGGCGGTCTACGCGATGCCGCCTGAGAGAGAATACTCCGAGCGGACCGCCGAGGCCATTGATGCCGAGATCAAAAGAGTCACCGACGAGGCCTACGCGAAAGCCAGGGACCTCATAGAGTCGAACAAAGACAGGCTGGAAGGGATTGCAAAAGCCTTGCTGAAATACGAGACGCTCGACGCCGACGAGGTAAAACTGATCTTAGAGGGCGGTTTCCCCGACAAGCCTACCGTGACCGATCTATTGGCTGCCGAACAGGCCAAAGGCG
>CAYZAH010000193.1:0-7120 GCA_964475805.1 uncultured Pirellulales bacterium
AACGAAAGACTTGTAAAGTCCACCTTCGTGTGCTATAAGGTCGTGCCATGGAAACGACAGAACTAAAATCAGCGATAACCGAGTTGTCGGCCCGGGTGGAAAAGATCCGGGACTGGCTTTGACTTGGCCGGCAAAAAATCTCAACTGCAGGAGCTGGAGAACCGGATGTCCAAAGCCGGATTCTGGGACAATCCTGACTCCGCTCAGTCCGTCGTTACTCAACTCAGCGCCCTCAAATCGGTCGTCGATCCGGTCGAGGAAGTCCAGCGGGAGGTGAAGGACATCGAGGAGCTGTTCGAGTTAGCGGAAACGGAATCGGACGCCGAAGAACTCGGACAGTTGCAGGACGACCTGGACGAGCTTGTCAAAAGATGCGAGCAGATCGAACTGACGGGGCTTCTGTCCAGGCCCGAGGATACGAAGAACTGCTATTTCAGCATCCACGCCGGCGCGGGAGGTACGGAAAGCTGCGACTGGGCCAGCATGCTGCTCAGAATGTACACGCGGTATTTCGAGGCGAACAAGTACGACTACAAGGAGCTGGATATCACTCCGGGCGAGGAAGCCGGGATCCGCTCGATCACGCTGCGGGTCAGCGGGCCGTTCGCGTTCGGCAAACTCTCGTGCGAGACCGGCGTGCACCGCCTCGTGCGGATCAGCCCGTTCGACGCGAACAAACGGCGGCATACCAGCTTTGCGGCGGTGGACGTCATGCCGGAGTTCGACGAGGACATCGACGTCGAAATCAAGGATGACGACTTGCGGATCGACTTCTATCGCGCCAGCGGCGCCGGCGGCCAGCACGTCAACAAGACCAGCTCGGCGGTGCGGATCACCCACGAGCCAACCGGCATCGTGGTGCAATGTCAGAACGAGAGAAGCCAGCATAACAACCGCGCCCAGGCCATGAAGATGCTCAAGGCCAAACTGTACATGCTCGAACAGCAAAAGCGCGACGACCAAATCGCCAAGCTGTACGGCAACAAGGGCGAGATCGCCTGGGGCAGCCAGATTCGCAGCTATGTGCTCCAGCCGTATCAGATGGTTAAGGACCATCGCACCGATTTGCAGGTCGGCAACGTGGAAGCCGTCCTGGACGGAGACATCGACGAATTCATCGAGAGTTATCTTCGATACCGAGCGAAAACCAATCAGAACAAAAGCAAGGATACGAAAGCAGGTCAAAAGGGATGAAAGACATTATTGAGGTCGAACTAAAGATACGGAAGGTTGATTTCAGCCAGCATAAAACTGATATGCTCGCGGTCGGATTGTTTTCCGGCGTCGAGAAGCTGGACAAGGTCAACAAGGAGCTCGACAGCCAGCTTGGCGGCGCCATAAAGCACCTGATCAAGTTAGGCGACTTCAAGGGCAAAGAAGGAACGAGCGCCGTCGTTTACGGCAACGAGCGCGTGGGCGCCAAAAGAATCCTGTTAGTCGGCCTCGGCGACAAGAAGAAGGCGACGTTGGACACGCTCCGCATGGCGGCGGCACACGCGGCCAAGAAGTCGGTAGAGAGCAAAGCCAAAACCGTCGGCCTGGCGTTGCACAAAGCATTTGGTGACCAGCTCGATATGGCCGCGATGGGACAGGCGTGCGCCGAAGGCACCTATTTCGGGAGTTTCAAATACGACGAATACATCACAGAAAGCGAAAACGGACGATTGGATTCGCTGAAGGTCGAGATCATCGATCCTGATTCGCAAACCTTGAAGCAGCTAAAGGAAGGGTTGACGAACGGGATCGTAATCGGTAAGGCTCAGAGCTTCGCCCGGACGTTAGGAAACCGCCCTGCCAACGTTGTCAGTCCGGCGGTAATAGCCGCCGCCGCGAAGGATCTGGCCCGCGGCTCGAAAACGCTGAGTTGCACGGTCCTCGACGAGAAACAAATGACGGCCAAAGGTATGGGCGGCGTGCTCGCCGTCGGATCGGGTTCCCAAAACAAGCCACACTTTATCGTCCTGAAATATAGCCCCTCCGGGAAGGGCGCAAGTAAATATCCGACCGTCGCCTTAGTCGGCAAAGCCATCACCTTCGATTCCGGCGGGATCAGCATTAAGCCGTCCGCGAATATGGATGAAATGAAGCTGGATAAGTGCGGGGGCATCGCCGTGTTGGGAACGATGAAAGCCGTGAAGGAACTGGGCCTCCCCCTGAACGTCCTCGGCATCATCCCGTCCGCCGAGAATATGCCGAGCGGAACGAGCTATCGACCGGGCGATATTATCAACACCTTCAGCGGCAAGACCGTGGAAGTCCAGAACACCGATGCGGAAGGCCGGATGATCTTATGCGACGGGCTGCACTACGCCGTCAAGCACAAGTGCGACGTCGTCATCGACATCGCCACGCTCACCGGTGCGTGCGTCGTGGCGCTGGGCAAGTACATGGCCGGACTGATGGGCAACAACGACGATCTGATCAAACAACTGCAAAAGGCATCAGAAGACTGTGGTGAGAAGGTCTGGCCCATGCCGAGCGGCGAAGAGTACGCCAAAGAAATGAAGAGCAAGATCGCGGACCTGAAAAACGTCAGCGGCCGATGGGGCGGGGCGTGCACGGCGGCGGCGTTCCTGGGCCAGTTCGTCGGCAAGACCACGTGGGCGCACATCGACATGGCAGGCGTCTGGAACTTCGAGAAGGCCACCGAATACACGGCCGAGGGCGCCAGCGGCTACGGCGTTCGACTGCTAACCACCTACCTTGCTAACCTGGCAAAAGCGAAGAAAAAATGAACAAAGAAGTGGACACCGACAGGATCGAAAAGGCGGTCGGCGAAATTCTCGCCGCGATTGGTGAGGACGCGGATCGTGAGGGATTGAGGCGCACGCCCGAGCGCGTGGCGAGGATGTACGTCGAATTGCTGGCCGGGATGCGAGAGGATCCCAAGACACACCTTCGCGGCGTCTTCACCGAGAACTGCGATGAAATCGTCCTGCTGCGTGACATCCCGTTTTACAGCGTTTGCGAACATCATTTGATGCCGTTCATCGGCTCGGCTCACGTCGCGTATCTGCCGTCCGGGCTGATCCTCGGGGTCAGCAAGCTGGCGCGAATCGTGGATTGCTTCGCCCGGCGGCTCCAGACCCAGGAAAGACTGGCGTATCAAATCGCCGATTTCATCATGCAAAATTTGAAGCCGCAGGGCGTCGCGGTAGTGCTCGAAGCGTCCCATAGCTGCATGACGATTCGAGGCATAAAAAAGCCAGGCTCGGTCATGGTGACATCCGCGATTCGGGGAATCTTCAAGAAGGACCCGCGAAGCCGCAGCGAGGTGATGAGCCTGATGCACAAGCAGTCTTGAGAGAGATTTCGCCGATGCACAAACTCACGAGGCACGTGCGTTTCTCTATCAATCCGTTCCTGAGCGAGCAGGAACCGGGCTTTAACTCGTTCGCTTCCCAACCGGCGGGCGAAGGATTATCACTATTCTTGGAATTGTCCGCCGAGATCACCGGTTCAGTCGATCCGGCCACGGGATTCGTCGTTAACGTGACCGACATCGACAAGGTTGTTCGCAAGTACGCGGTGCCGATATTTTCCGAGCGGATAATACAGGATTTTGGCCGGGCGAAACACGTCGGTCTGCCTGTCATCGCTGAGCTATTGGCGGTGGCAAGGAATCGGTTAGCCGATAAATTCGGACCAGGCCGGCTGAGCAAGCTGAGCTTGAAACTCAATCCTTTCAGGAAAGCAGCTATTGACACAGAGGACTTGGAGATGGTTTTTTTCAGTGAGAAGTTCGAGTTCGCGGCGACGCACAAGCTCTGGAATGACACTTTTTCCGAAGAGCGCAACCATGAGGTCTTTGGCAAGTGCGCCAATCCCACGGGTCATGGACACAACTACGTCGTCGAAGTGACAATTGAGACACCGGCCACCACCGATGCTTTTCACGTCGGGAATTTCGAGAAGGTCGTGGATGACGAGCTTATCAGACTTATCGACCACAAGAACCTGAACGCCGATCTCGACGAATTCAGCAAAACCAATCCCACCGTCGAGAATATCGCCGTCTTCGCCTGGAACCGGCTTATCGGAAGGTTCGGCAAAGCGCGATTACATTGCATCTCGATCTGGGAGACGGACAAGACCTACTGCTCGTACTACGGCTGAAATCTCCTAATATCCAATCTGGCCGAACGAAGCCGCACCTCACGTATTATCGGCCGTCCAGCACCTATCCTGCCTCGGGGCGGAATCGACACCGCTCGACCTTCCAATTCGCCTCCGCGCAAAGTGAGCGGGTGAATTTCGCCCCTGGCCCGCACTAAAGCTATGTTCTTTATTTGTCGATACTTAGGCCATAGAAGCGTAGGGCGGGTATGAGCACACTGATCTATCATGGTGGGGCAAGCCGCAGCCTACAGAAAATCGTCCAGACAAGAACTCCGGATATCGCCGCGGGGCCACGTTCGCTTTCCGCGCAGCCGACGGGGACGGAGTCTAAAGATTTGAGATTTACGATTTAAGATTTGGGATTTATGATATACCAGTGGATTATGGCCTCGACGAAGCCGCAATCGAAAATCGGAAACCGAAAATCGGGAATCTGCTTATGAGAGCATTGATTACGGGCGGTGCGGGTTTCATCGGGTCTCACTTGGCGGAACGGCTGTTGAAGGAAGGTCACCACGTCTCCGTGATTGACAACCTCAGCACCGGAAGCCTGAAGAATATCGAGCACCTCAGAGGGCATCGCGATTTTGAGTTCGTTACCGGTGACATCGGCAGTACTGAGCTGATGACGGTTTTGATTGAGCGCTGCGACGTCATCTTCCACTTGGCCGCGGCCGTGGGCGTCAGGCTGATCGCCGAGGACCCGGTGCGCACCATAGCGACCAATATCGGCGGCACCGAAATCGTGCTCGACATCGCCAACAAATTCGGCAAAAAGATCCTCATCGCTTCGAGCAGCGAGGTCTACGGCAAAAGCGAGGCGGTTCCTTTTCGCGAGGAGGATGACCTCGTGCTCGGCAGTACCAGCCTGTCGCGCTGGGCGTACGCATGCAGCAAGGCGATAGACGAGTTTCTGGGCCAGGCATACCATCGCCAATACGGACTCGGCGTCGTCATCGGAAGGTTCTTCAATACCATCGGGCCGAGACAAACGGGACGATATGGCATGGTTGTGCCCCGCTTCGTGCAGATGGCGCTGGCGAACGAGCCTGTTCTGGTATACGGAACGGGCAAGCAAACGCGATGCTTCTGCTATGTGGCCGATCTCGTCGAGGCGGTCATCGGTCTGATGAGCTGCGAGCAGGCGGCGGGCCGGGTCTACAACATCGGAACAAGCGAGGAGATCGCCATCGAAGACCTCGCGGATAAGATCATCGAGATGACGGGCAGCAAAAGCAAAAAGCAATTCGTGCCCTACGAAGTCGCCTATGGAAGACCGATCGAGGACATGATGCGGCGTGTCCCGAGCACCGAGCGAATCCGCGAGACCATCGGCTGGGTACCTCAGACAAGGCTCGATGAGACCTTGAAATCCATTATCGAGAGTATCAAGCGGAATCGTGAAAACAGCGTTTAGGCTTTCTGATAAAGCCGCGGTTTCACATGTTTGTCACTTCGACCGAAGCATCCCTCAGAGACGCGCAGCGACGGAATCTGTTTTCCGGATCAGCGAGTATGCCCGTGATATCAACACGATCGGCAACGGTCCGCCATTATCTCGTCGTACTGTGCAGCGCACTTGTGCTTTACGCCGCCAGTTGTGCTCCGGGTTTCTTGTGGCAGGATAGCGGACTGATTCAGTATCGCATCTTGCACAACGATATTGAAGGGTATTTTGGCTTGGTTGGCTCGCACCCACTCTTTTACATCGTGGCTATCGCTACAAAATATCTGCCGCTCGGCGGGTTTGTCCACAGAGTGAACTTAGTTTCGTCCGTCGCCGGAGCGGTGGCGGTCGCCAATATTTTCTTGCTCGTCCGTCTCTGGGTGGGTAAGGACCTCCCGGCGGTTATTGCTGCGCTCACGTTAGCTGTCTCGCACACATTCTGGCGCCATGCAAGTATCATCGAGACTTATACACTCTGGACGGCCCTGTTCCTGACCGAGCTGATCGTGCTGCTGCAATACACCCGAACTAATCGCGTGCGCTATCTCTACTGGCTGGGCTTGCTAAACGGCCTCGCCATTGCGGTTCATATGCTCGCATCCATCACGTTTGTTTGTTATGCCGCATTTATCGTCTTCCTTCTGGCCCGGAAAAAGATTCACGCAAAAGACCTGGCGATCATTTTCCTCCTCTGGGCGGTCGGCGCGCTGCCGTATGAATATCTCATTGTCAGAACCATGATACAAACCGGAAACATCACCGGCACCTTAGCTTCGGCGGTTTTCGGCACACGCTG
The DNA here is from genome assembly GCA_964475805.1 of uncultured Pirellulales bacterium. Classification (GTDB taxonomy): domain Bacteria; phylum Planctomycetota; class Phycisphaerae; order Sedimentisphaerales; family Anaerobacaceae; genus JAFGTG01. The sequence goes on from CAYZAH010000193.1 coordinate 6,363, forward strand.
GCAGGCCGCCGTGCTCAATATTTCAATGTCACCGGCGATGGCTAAAGAGAACCTGTGCTATATCCTATTCAACTTCCCGACGCCGAATATTTTATTGGCCTGTGCAGGTGTGTTTGTCTTGTTGAAAACGTCACCTAACAGGGAATTCAGAAACGTCCTGCTGGCTCTCATTGTATTGTTCTTTGTTTTTGCCTTCAGATACACGGTGCCGGACCGGTATGCCTTCTTCATCCCGTTGTATGTCACGGTCTCGATCCTCACGGGTCTCGGAGCACACGTTTTGCTGGACCGGACGAATCGCAAGATTCTCGCTTTCCTGGTACTTCTTTTCAGTCTATTGCCCGTCGCCGTGTACGCGGCTGCGCCACCGATGGTAAAACGGATGCACCTCAACGTCGGCACAAGAGATGACGTTCCCTACCGTGAGGATGACATTTATTTCTTGCAGCCCTGGAAGACCGGATACGAGGGAGCGGAATATTTTGCCGATGAGGCCTTGGACCTCGTCGAGGTTAACGCCGTTATCTACGCCGACGTAACCACCGTTGCACCGCTCTTGCTGGCCCAGCAAATAGAAGGAAGACGACCGGACGTGACGATCATCTCCGGGACTGTCAATAGTAAGGACGCTCCGCCGTTCAACGCGGAGACGATTGATAAGTTGCTCGAGGCCAGACCGATATACGTTGTCTCACGAAAGCGAGGATACTGTCCCGCGTTTGTGCTTGAGAATTACGACCTCGCCCAAGCCGGCATTC
>CAYZAH010000194.1:0-4542 GCA_964475805.1 uncultured Pirellulales bacterium
CTCGTCGCTGTAGACGAACGGAATGGAGAGTTCTCCGCCGTGTGGCCAGGTGCACAGCAGCAAGCCCCCTTCTTTACCCAGAGCGAAAGAGGGACGTTGCGGGTTGGCGTGATCGGAAAGGTCGTGCTTGAGGTTATACTCGTACACCGCTTCCAGGTGGCTTCGGACCTTCCCGGCGTCCACGATCTCGCCTAGGTCGCACATGCGGGCCATCCAGCAGCCGAGGATTCCGTCCGACAGGCAGCCCGTGCCGTACTGGTACTTGGGTCCCTGCGTATTGAGCATTTCCACGATGTCGCTATAGCCGGAACCGTTTTGCGAGCTGACGAGCGGGCGAAACTTCGCGTTCAGGCCCTCGGTTTGGATCTTCTGATAGAAGTACTCGCCGTTATAAAGCTCGGTCTCCAGGAATTGTCTGCCCTTGCCCAGCAACTCTTGATAGCGAGAGACGTCCGCGCCCATCGCGTTACCCATCTGAACCGCCGCGGCCAGCGCGCCAAGATAGAAGCTCGAACAGTGCCCGTCGGGGCCCCAGTATTCGATGTCGTAGGTATTGTGATGAGGCTCTTCGAGAACGCCTTTCCCTCTCGGGTCCCAGGTGTCAATGCAGTAGTTCAGGCTGGTTTTTACTTTGGGCCACAATTGCTTGAGCCAGGCCGTGTCACCGGAGATGCGCCATTCACGGTAGACCTTCATAATCCCGCCAAGCTGCCCGTCGGAGGCTGCATGGAAATCGTGAGTGGTGGGGCGTATCGGTAACGCCGTGCGAAACGTCTGATGTCCTCGCTCATCCTGGCTGACGTTGAACTCCGTCTCGCGCAGCGTTCGTTCGAGCGATGGAAACAGGTGGGGGATGGCCTGTGCGTAGTTCCAAACGTGGGTGCAGGTCCCGTGGCAACAGCCCGAGTTGTCACTGCAACCCTCGAAGCACCAGAGCCGCCCATCCCTTTGCCTGAGCACGGTGGGGGACTTGAGAATCGTCAAGTTCGCGGCGACGGCCTCAAGGACCTCGGCGGGGAGGGTCGAATCGTAGAAGGCGTTTCGGAACTGGACCGTTTTGCGGCGCAGGTCGTTGTAGTTGCGATCCCAGTAGCGTGCGACCGCTTTGACGTCCTCGAACCGGCCCGCGTACCAGGGGACATAATTGCCGTTGCAATCACAATTCGGGTCCGTGCACTCCTTGTCCTCCGGCGCGTCTTTCCCCAGACGCATGTTGGTTGCGGGGACGTACCAGGCGAGCATCAGGCGGACGGTCTTTTGTTCGCCGGGCTTCAAGGTAAGCGGCACGAAGAGCGACGCCCCGGGACACGATCCTTCGACCGGGGGATTGTCCAGTAGCCGGGCCTGTTCGACGTTCTTCCAGGCAAGGGTGAGCGAATCCCACCAGCCTCCCTTGAACCAGCAGTGATCGACGACCACGTTAGTGTCATCGACGAACAGCGCGAAAGAGCCTTGATTCTCCGGGTTCTTCTCGGAGCCTTCCTGGTGAAGAATGAAGCCGTTGTGGATCGGCAGGATCGTGTTTCCTTCTCTGCCGATGGCCATGAAGTTCTTCGTGTTGTAGGAGAAGACGGCCTCTACGGTGTCGGCGGAGGGATTCATGAAACTATATTCCAGCGCGCCGACGGGAAGCGAGGCATTATCCGGATCGCCAGGGATGAACGGGCTCCAGCCGGTGACTCTGACCCGGAGCGGGATTTCCTTGTCTTTGAGTGTGACCGTACCGAATGGAAATCTCGCCCGGAACGTGGCCTGATCGAATCTCGGCAGGCCGTAGCTCGTTCCAGCGGCGCCGTTGCCGTCGCCGGGCGAGCCGAACACCTTCCAGCCGGGTACGGGGCCTTCCAGGACTTTGGCGACGTTGGCGTTCGTCCCCTTGATGCACAAGGCGGCGAAGGAACAAGGTTCGTTGAAAACCTGCATCGTATTCCTGACGGACAGATGCGAGATCGAGCCGGTTCCTTCCAGGCAAACCATGCCGGCCCCGATCCCACCGATGGGAAAAGCGACCCGGTTCAGATAGGGACCCTGGTACACTCCGTTGTATTTATGCGGTTGGGCTTGGATCGTCGATGCGCTGAAAAGCCCGACGAAAAAGGCCAGGACAACGAGTAAGCATAGTTTGCGATTCCTAAGACTTGCGAACATGACTGATCTCCTTAATTGGGAGCGCCTATGACTATGTAGGGTGTGCAACTCGTTGCACACGCGGTTACTCTACGAGCCGTAGAATTCCTTCTTGTGGCGTTCGGCGATCTTCTTGAGCTTCTCGGCTACTTCCGGATACTCTTCTATGACGTTTGTGGTTTCGTACGGGTCCTTCTCCATGTCGAACAACGAAAGTCCGATTTTCTCTTGTCTGTACTTACCCGCCATGCCGTCCTTGCCCGCTTTGGCCAGGGTTCGATACGCATGTGGAAGATGCAGCTTCCATCGCCCGTTTCCACTGATTACGCCCTCGAAATTCTTGCCGGTGGAAAAGGGGTAATACTCGTGTGGATTCTTCGCGCCGGCCTTTCCGACGATCAAGTCCCAGACGTTCATGCCATCCACCGGGTTTTGCGGCATCTTGGCTCCGGTCAGGTGGGCGATCGTCGGGAGCATGTCGATTGTACTGAACGCCCTGTTCGAGACACTGCCCGCTTTGATTCTGCCGGGGAACTTCATGATGCAGGCGCTGCGCGTGCCGCCGTCGAAGCTGGTTCCTTTGGCCTCGCGGAACGGCGTCTTTCCGGCGTGGTTGCCGTAGGAAATCCACGGGCCGTTGTCCGACGAGAAGAACACGAGCGTGTTGTCCTCGAGGCCGTTGTCTTTGAGCGCCTTGTTGATCTGGCCGACGGTCCAGTCAACCTCCATCATCACGTCGCCGTACTGGCCCGTGCAGGACTTGCCTTTGAATTTCTCGCTGCAGAAGATCGGCACGTGCGGCATCGAATGAGGCACATAGAGGAGGAACGGTCTATCCTTGTTTCGCTTGATGAAGCTCACCGCGTGCTCGGTATACCAGGTCGTGAGCATCGGCTGGTCCTTCTTGGTCATGCGCTCGATGCTTACCTTGTCATTTTCCCAGAACTGGAGAGGATACTTACCCCAGTATTTGGGGTTCTCCGGGTGGAACTCCCACATATCGTTGGAATACATCAGCCCGCACGACTCGTCGAATCCCCGCGCCCAGGGCCGCGTATCGGGCTGGTCGCCGATGTGCCATTTGCCGAATACCGCGGTGGTGTACCCTCGCGCTTTGAGAACTTCGCCAATGGTGGCGTACTTCGGGTCCAGCCCTCTGGCGTGCGGGCCGTGCGCGCCGAAGACCTTCGTCCGGCCGGGGAAGCAGCCGGACAATAGCGCTGCTCGCGACGCCGAGCAGATCGCTTGCGGAACGTAGAACTGGCGGAAGCAGCACCCTTCACTGGCGAGTTGTTCGACGTTCGGCGTTTTGTAGGCGGGATTGGCAAATGGATGAAAATCGCCCCAGCCTGAATCGTCCAGGTAGATCATCACGATGTTTGGTGGTTTCGTGCTTTCGGCGCCTCTGACGATTCGAGGCAATCCCATCGTCGCCACCGATAACGCGGCGGCCTTAAGAAATTCTCGGCGCGTCTGTCTCATCTTCACGGTATGTCTCCTTTCAGTGATGCTCACTTTAGTCACTTGCTCGTAGCTCCCTGATCTTCATGTTTCTAAACCAAATCGGCGCTCCGGCGTGCTTGCCTTGCAGACCGATCTTGCCTTTCGTGGGTAATTCGGCAAGCGGCTTGCTCAGCCACGACGGAATCTCCGAGCCGTCGGGATTCGTCTTGGCGGACGTCCACCGGCTCATGTTCATCGACGTGACGCGCTGTCCGTTGAGCACCACGTCGATGCGTTTATTCGCACACCGGATCGTGAACCGGTTCCACTCGCCCGGTTTCTTGACGACACTCTTCGATGGTGCCAGATGCCCGAAGATCGCGGCGCATTGCCACGTCTTCGGTGACTTTGCCCATTGCTCGGCGTAGTCGTCGGCGATTTGAATCTCGACCGAGTTGGGAATCCAGTTCTTGATGTCCGAGCAATAGACCACGACGCCGCTATTGGTCCCCGGCGCATTCTTAAATTCCAGGTCCAGGACGAAGTTGTCGTAATCCTTTTTTGTCCAGATCGCCTGGTCTTCACTGGCTGTCAGGACACCGTCCTCGAACGTCCAGACGCCTTCGGGGACTATCGCGTTGGACAGGTCCGGCTTGAACAAGTCCGGCCACTTGCTCACGTCGGGCTGCCTTCGCAGGCCGGTTCTTCCACGCTGCGAGCGATTAGCTTGACTATCATCAGGGACTTGAATGGTCGGCTCGCCTTTCAAGTACCCGAGAGAGGCCAGGAACTTATCTACAGCGATGAGCGTTCGCTCACGCCACGGCGAGCGATTGAAGAAGCCGTGCCCTTGGTCTTCCGCGATATACTTGTCCGCGCGCACGCCCAGTGCTTCGGCCTTTTTCCAATACGCATCACCAAAGACCTTCAGCCGATCCGCAGAGCCGAACAGAATCAATGCGGGCGGGGCAT
>CAYZAH010000194.1:4642-7119 GCA_964475805.1 uncultured Pirellulales bacterium
CCAAAGACCTTCAGCCGATCCGCAGAGCCGAACAGAATCAATGCGGGCGGGGCATTTTTGTCTAAATACAACGCTGGGGAGATTTTGCGGGCAAGTTCCCTGTTGCCGCCGACGCGTCCGATCAGCAGTTCGTTATCGAAGCTGAGGACGGGATTGAACAGCACCATCGCCTGGGGGATCGTCGAGATCGACAAATCGTCGCCCTCGGCCTCGACACTCCTGGGGATCATCGTGCACGCCGCCAGATGACCGCCGGCCGAGCCGCCCGAGGCAATCAGCTTTTGCGGATCAATGCCTAATTGCCTGGCGTTCTTGCGCATCCAGCGAACGGCGCTGCGGGCGTCTTCAACGCATTTGTCCGGCGTCACGTCATCGCGGCTCTTGACGCGATAGTCGGCCCGGGTGGCGACCATTCCCCGCCCGGCTAAGTATTCCGCCTGCGGCAGAAATTGATCGACAGTACCGTTCGTCCAGCCTCCGCCGAAAAAGAAAATGATTGCCGGGCGCATGTCACTGGCCTTCCAGCCGGGCGGATAGTGAACGTAAATCTTCAGCTCCCTGTCGCCGACGGTTTTGTACGTCATCGTTTTGACGTTCGATGCCGTCACTGCGAAAGCCGTACTGTTGAGCAGGATAATGATTGTCGCCAATATGAGGCAGGAGCAACTCCGTGTGGTTGCCCAGGGCAGGCACGCGGGCCTGCCCCTACGGGGTCGCGTCGGTCCAGCGAGTTGGTATCTCGGCTTGCTCATGTTTTTCTCCTATGACAAGGGTTGCGGACCCGTAGGGTGGGCAAAGGCCGTCTTTTGCCCACGCGGATTCTATACGATACCAACCCCGCCTCGAATTTTCAAGTCTCTCCCGGGCCGGTTCTTCTTAGGGTGTTACAATGGCGCTTTCCAGGTCGAGGTGGTCGGCGATCTTCGCGATAGTATGGGCGTGGTGTCCGATGCCCAGCGCGAAGTGGTGGGTCGGTCCTTCCGCGACCCAGCGTTTGAGAAAGGTCCGCACGTCCGGCTGGAAGAATCCCCGCGTATTTGTGTTGCCGGTAGGGGGGATGGGGCCGGCGACGCTCTCGCCCTCGGCGAGGATAAACTTGAATTTGCCGTTGGCCGTCACTCCGATACTGAGCATCGTGATAGGCCCTTCTTTGATCTTGAACTCCACACTGGCTCCGGAGCCGGGTTTGCCGTGATATTTGGAAAGACTCCGCAAAACGGGTTTGCCGTCGGCGATGTTGATATGGTGCGGCCCGTCGTGACCCACTAAGACGAAGCCTTCGTTGAAGTCGATAGGATGAAACTCGGCAAAACTTCCCCCGATATCCAGGCGGTCCATGATGAGCATGGCAATACAGGTCTTCAAATCCGACTCGCCGCACATGGGAAAGCCCGCGGCGGTTAGCAACGAATTGCCCACGATCAGATTCGTAACCAACTCCCGCATCGGACCGCCTTCTTCACCTTCGTAGTAATACGCTAATCCATCCAAGTCATAAGCGTCGATGAACTTGTCCAGGGCAACAGCTACACGGGCGGCGACCTGGAGGTCTTTCTCTGTGAGTTTTTCCGTGATGGGGTCGGATTTCGGATCGGGCGTATCGAAGAGGTTGAGAATCTCGTTCTTCTTGCCTTCGATCTCTTGTTCGGTCACGGTCCGTTCCAGCCTCAGCAACTCGTCGGCTTCGGTTTGAACGATGTGACAACCAAACGCAGCGGTCAGTGACGTATGATCCGTCTGCATATCCAGCATGTGCTCGATAGGATGGCCGAAGTGGCCGATCCGGGCGCGCTTGAGATCGTGCAGAACCATAGCGATATTGCACCACTCTGTGACCTCCGCCTCTGCGAGAGGATCGTCATCGAGCGTGCCAAAGATTACGGGCGGTGGCTTCTTGCCCATACGGATAGCCACGCCGGTGAATTCCGGCACGGAGCAAATATCGTCATTGCACAGTTGCATGTACGTCGAGGCTTTGGAATAGTCCAGCGCCTTCAGAGGTTGCAGGGCGACCAGAACTACGGGGACGTCCAGCCCGCGAATGATCGCGCCGAATGTCGCCGAGGTGGCGTACGTAAGCATATCGCAGAATACCAGGTCGAGATCGGCGGCTTTGAGCCTGGGCAAGAGGGCGTAAGCCGAAGCCGCATCGTCCACGATACCGAAATCCGTGACCTCCACCTCGTGCGTTCTGACTCGTTCGATAAAAACGTGCAGTTTGTGCTTTAGCTCATCGAGCAGGCCGTCGAATTGGGGCCAGTACTTGTGGAAGCCTACGCCGAAGATGGCGACATTGGCCGTCAGTTTCTTTCTGCGCGTTACTTTCATACTATTCACTCGCTCTTGTTTTTATCAGCAGTGTATCTTTCAACATAAATTCGGGTGGTCGCCCAAAGAAGAGGCTAGCGAGAGCGCCTACGACGAACGTAGGTACAATCGTAAAAGCACCGAACCACCACGTGGGAATATCCGTGAAG
>CAYZAH010000195.1:0-5701 GCA_964475805.1 uncultured Pirellulales bacterium
TGATCTTCTTCTATCGACTGAGTCTCGCGCCTCTCGGCAACCTGCTCCAGCGGCGTGAAAAGGAAATCCTCCAGGTGGTCACGCAAGAGGTGGAATGAGCCGAACATTCACCTTTGACAGCCTGTGAGCAATTGAACATAAACCGTCGAAACTGGGCGGGCAAAAATATCCTCGGAGAGAACAGGCCGGCAAGAATGAGTGAGGTCGCTGAGGAATTGAAAACAATGGAAGGGACACAATCATGAGTGAAGAGAAACGTCCGGGCGGACTGACGGCGCTGGCCGTTATCAATTTCATTTTTGTTGGTCTTGCTTTGGTTGGGCTTGCCAGTATGATGGCTACTTATGTGGGTCTGATTCCGACGGATAATATGCCGGAAGAGCATAAGGCCCAGATTGAGGCTTTTCAGAGTATGAGTCTTCCTTTGTTTGTTATGATCTTTGCCATTGCGGTAATATCGAATGTGCTTTTGCTCCTCGCAGGTGTCGGCTATCTCGGGCAGAAGAAGATATTGGGCCGCACTCTCGGAAACGCCTACGCCGTCATTTCGATTGTCAGCAGTATTGTCTCAGGGACCATGATCTCTTCCGAAGCCGGCGGCGGGTTCACCATCGGGACGCTCATTGGCTTGGTCTATCCCGTATTAACGCTGGTGCTCTTGAACACGACCTTCAAAGAGGACCTGGTCAATTGAAGCTGCCCGATAACCTGAAAGCGTGAGAACCTGTCAGACTGTCACGGTATCGGGATTCAGAGTCTCTTTTGATTTCCCTCACGTGTAATTCGCTTGAAAATGAAACCGGCTACGTTAAACATTCGTCACTTGCGTCTGATTAGCCTCTATTGGAGCCGTTACGCGATACGAGGCGGTGCGGGACTGGTCTATTTGCTGGTTGCTTTGACGTTCGGTCTTTTGGTCGCGCATATTCTGATTACGCCCGTGGAACAACTGATGGTTCATCAAGAGCGTCAGTTCGGCAAGGCAGATCCGGTAGCGATCAAGCAAATGATTATCTACGTGGGCCGGCCCGTCATCCAATTCGTCATCGGGCAGAAGACTATGAGGGAAATCCTCCAGGAAAATGCCACCGCGCCGGCTCCCATGATGTATCCGGGCAGCACCTCCATGAACGATAGTGAGCAAGAGGACGATTCCAACCTCGACCCCTGGACGGATTTTCTCATCGAGAAGAAGCCGGCTCTGTTGTCCGCCATCTTTCTGGTGTTGATATTCGGCATGCCTTTCGCGATTTCCTTCCTGGCCTTTAACCAGATGAGCGGCGACGTCCAAACTCACGGTCTGCGCTATCTGCTTTTGCGAAGTGCTCGGAGCAACATCTACTTCGGACGTTTTCTCGGGACCGTCATTTTTTCGATTGCGGTCATTGCCATTATTGTCGCCATAATCACCTTTTATCTCGGCGTCAAGACGAGAATCTATCCGGCGTCGGCCCTGGCCGGCTGGGGGGTGTGTGGCTTTCTGGCCTTGTCGATTCAGATGGTGCCTTACATCGCCGTCTGTTCGATGATTTCCGCGTCGACGGATTCACCATTTCTCTCCTTGGTGTTGGCCAAAATGGTAATCGCCGGCGTCCTGTTTTTGTCCGTCGTGGGGCGCTTCGTCTGGGGACCGGCGGAGTACATCAAGTACGCCCTGCCCTGGGGCTGGCAATCTCAACTGCTCCACCCGAACGTGCTGCACTGGGGCGGCGCGGCTCTGGCGTGCCTGGCGTACACGGCTGTCTTTTTGGGCCTGGGTTACTACCATTTTAGGAAACGCGACTTGTAGGTTTGTGCATGGCGAACGTCGTATCCATAGAAGGATTGTCCAAACAATTTGGGCGTACCCAGGCGCTCAAGGACGTGTCGTTCAAGATCCCGGCTCATTCCATCTTTGGCCTGCTCGGACCCAACGGGGCCGGCAAGACCACGCTGTTTTCCATCGTCGCCGATTTCCTGAAGGCGGATGTTGGAACGGTGGAAGTGCTGGGCATCGATACGCGAGGCGTTTCCCGCTTGCAAGGGCGTCTGACCATTTTGCCTCAGGATGCGCAGTTCCAGCGCAACGTACCGGTCCTGGACCAGCTTGTCTTCTTCCAGTTACTCGCCGGGCGTACGAAAAAGCAAGCCAGAGAAGAAGTCACCCAAAGCCTCGACCTCGTTGGTCTCAAATCGTTTGCCAAAAGGCGCGTGGGCAGTTTGTCCCACGGCATGGTCAAGCGGCTGGGTATCGCCCAGGCGTTCTTGGGACGCCCTGAAGTGATTTTGCTCGATGAACCCACGGCCGGGCTCGATCCGGCCAGCGCCAGGCAGATTCGCGATTTGATCAAGCAACTGCAAGAGCGGGCCACGATCATCGTCAGCTCTCACAACCTCGCGGAGGTCCAGGAGCTATGCGACCACGTGGCTATCCTCGATCATGGCCATCTGGTCCTGGCCGGCTCGGTCGATGAAATTACACTCGCCGACCGCGAATATAATTTGTCGCTGTCCCGACGGCTGCAAGATGGGGAGCTGGAGCAGCTAAGCTCCATCGAAGGCGTGCGGAGCATAAAAATCCTGTCACATCCCGGCGGCGATACCAGTAAAGGATCGGCAGAGTATTTACTTACACTTGATCTATCCGCCGACAACGTCGATCAGGATTCGGTTATTTCCCGTCTTCTGCGCAGCATTTTGGATATGGATATCGCGCCGCGCAAACTCGCTGAAGGTCGCAGCTTGGAAACACAGTTCCTCGAAGTCACCGGCCGTCAAACCGACGAAACGTAGGCCCCCCGTCAGTCTCCGATTCGGCGGATGTATACCGCCAACTCGCGCCCAATACCATCGGGTTTGTTCCAGCTTTGATCGCCGTCGGCCACGCTTACGTTCTTCTGCGTGACGCGTTCTTCATTTACGCAGTCAAACCAAACGAACTCATACCGGCCTGCGCGGACGTCTTTCAAGCCGATTTTTCCCTGCAAGTCCGGGGTGTACGCGATATAGCTTCGCCCCGGCAGAGCGAGCACGTATTTCGTCCCGGCCCATCCCAGCTCATCGTGAGGTGACATCTCGCTGAAGTGGGTGGACTCAAAAAAATGCACGAGCCGACCGCAATCTTCGAGATCACTTTTTGGCGTGGTCGCGATGTCCATTCCCAGGATCATCACGTACGCGCCGCCCATCGCACACGCCCAGGATTTCTTTCTGCCCTCGGTGCCGGTGCCCCAGTCCGCCGCCTCGGACAGGTTCAAATTGTACCGGCCCTTCGCCTCGTTCCATGCCTTCACGACCCCGGCGTGAAGCTCCTCGGCGGTTGAGACGTTGTACTGAATCGCGAACTGGTCGATATTCGGCTCGTCGGCGAATTCCGAAAAATCCAACCCGTTGAGCTTGTGCACGGCGATGGCGTGGTCTTTGTCGCCGGCCGCGCGAATCTCAGCAGCGATCCTCTTGACCCGCTCGACACTGAGCCCTTCCTGGTATTCTTCCGCAATGCACCATATCAGATTCCTATGATGCTCGAAGCGATTGACAAGTCTGTGGATGAAATCCTTTTCCTGTTTGCCAACCTCGTCGCCCGTCCTCCAGACTCGCGCGCTGTCGTCGTAAATGAAAAAGTAGATGACAATGCCATTTCGGTCCATTGCCGTGAACCATTGCTCCCACTGGTCGAGCACTTTCGGATTAACGCCTTTGCGCGGGTCGTTACTCACGAACGGATTATGCGTTTTGTCTCCATCACCGCCGTGAGACCGGACCGCCATCAGGTAGATACAGTTGGCCCCCGTCCCTTTCATCTTCTCGATCAGCTCCATCTGATCGCCGTCCCGCGTCCCGTCCGGCTGCAACGCGCCGCGATAAAGGAAACCCTCCGGGTCGCCCGGCCCGCACATGAAGAACGGCCCGTCACCATCGCGCTTGAGCCACTGCGGATGCTTCGGGTCTACGATAATTCGGCCGCTTTTGGATGAGGCCGCCGCGTCCTTGAGCAGCGTGAAGATGTGGTTCTCCATTTCGGAGCCTTGTATCTTCGTGTCGTTCCAGCTTATGATCGCATCCAAAGCGGGTAAGACAACCATTGCCCGCAATCCGCCGTGTCCGAAGCAGCCGTAGGTATCGACCGGCGCGTTCGGCCAATGCCGTGCTCCTTCCCGGCTCACGCCGTTCGTCCACCAGAGCCAGCTATAACTTCCGACGTGGTCGCATTGATTATCCGGGATTCGCCTGGAGCCGATGGAGCGCTGGCCCGGGATCATTTCGGCCGCTTTGTTGCCTGCGCGCGGAATCGAGTTCGGCAGTGGACTCGTCGTCGCCATCGTCGCAAGCTTGCGACTGATGAGCGGCTTGTCCTTCCATCGGCCCTTTCGCAAATACAGCAACCCGAAGCGCGCAAAATCGCGCGGCGAAATCCCCGTCCGGCCGGGTCTGTCCCCGACACCGAAGGCCATAAACGTCGGATCATCCTGGCACTGAAGCACGTCGGTGAGCATCGGATGAAGAACCGTAGCGTCCACCGTTTCATATTCGGCTTTGTAGACTTTCAGAAACAGCGTGTCCCAGAACAGCGCCATCTGCCAATCGTTATAGTCAAACGCGGTCCCCGGCTCCTCGACGAGGCCGTAGCACGATATTTGGTTGGCAAAGTGCCGCCACGTGATCTTGCGATCCTTATAGCCGAGATCCTTGTTGATCTGGTTCAGTCGCGGCTCCCACCTGTTGACCCGCTCGTTGAGGCTGGGGATTTTGCCATCTTCCAGGGCCTTGAACAAAAAATGTGAATAGAGTGGTTTGGCCGCCGACGCGACGTCCCTTCGCCGGCCCGCGTCGCCCCAGGTGTAGACCATGTATCCATGTCGAACGATGCAGCCGGACCCGCCGGCATAGTCGCCTATCTCTTCGAGCTTTTTTGCATCCAGGCCGACTTCTTCGGGTTTCTTCGTCGCCCATTCCTTGCCCGGATAGACCGGTGAAGTTTCATTTGCGTATGCTCCGAGAGCGGACGTGTATGCACCCGCCAGAAGCGCCATTAACAATGTTCTACTCAAACTCATTTCGGTTCCTTTTTTCATTCCTCGCTCAGGTTATTCTTGACCACCGAATCCTCCAGCTTTTGGTGATCGCTCGGCGCGTCGACCAGCACGTTATCCGAAAACAGGATATGCCTGCTCGGCTTGCCTTCGAGCGTGAGGGCCTTGGGTCGCAGGCCGGAGAATAGGTTGCCCGAGACGGCGATACCTGAGGTTCCGCTCAAGACCATGCCGGCTGCGTTTTGGTCGTTGGTTGCTCGCTTGAGCTTGTCGTCACCGATGTAGCTGTTGGAAAAGTTATTGCCGGTGACGGTGATGCGTCCGCTGTTCGGCCCGATGCTCAGCGCGTCTTTGCCCATGATCGTGAAGGTGTTGGCGCTGACGGCGCAGCCGTGCGCGTCGCGCAGCGCAACGCCGCCGGTCTCTTCGTGGGCAATCACGTTGGCGCTCAGGGTGATCCCGTAGCAATCCCGGTCGAGCACGATGGCCGTGCCCTTGCACTCTTCGATCATATTGCCCGAAACGACCGAGCCGTAGGTGTTCTCGATCACCACGCCGTCACCGAGGTGGTCGTCGAGGCAGTTACCCGTCATGCAAAGGTTGAAGCCGTCGATGAAGCGCAAGGCGTCCAGGTTTTCCTCGAACTGGTTCGCCGCGACGACGACGTCGTGACAGCCGATGGCGTTCAG
>CAYZAH010000195.1:5801-7104 GCA_964475805.1 uncultured Pirellulales bacterium
TCAATCGCCGCCTGGAGACTCGGATACCGGCTCGCGTCGATCACCGCCCGCGCCCCGGGCAGACGTATCCCGGGTGAGACTCCCCCTCGCACCTGATCACCTGCGATGCAAAAATAACTGGCTAAAATCAATACCGTAACGATCACTGCTGACATCCAGTACACTCGTTTCATGTTCTTGCTCCTAACTCATCAATGTGGGAATCTTGAATCAGTCTATTGTTCATTAGTTTAACTCAATCCGGCCAAAGGGTCAAAGCAGATCAGCATTCCCTCGGGGACGCCTACGGTGGGATGGAAACCTGCCCATTCTACTTTGTTGTCTCAATCGGCCTCGTCAAAATCTCTTTATTAAGAGGCAACTTTCTGTACAATCCAGTAAGTTTCTTAGGAGGTCTTGAAATCATGGGAAAGAATATTTTCCGTTTCAGACTGAAGACCGGTTGCGATGGGGTCGAAAATCGTTTTCTCTCGATGCTTCGATACTTTGGGCCGGTCTTCCTGCTTGTGATGATGGGTTGGAGCCTCAGAGGCGTGGCTTCGGAGGAAGGCCAACGCCCACCGACTCGGTACATGATCGTGGTCACGGGCAGCGAGCTACTCTCGGGCATCTATGCAGACGGGCATACGCTCTTCATCACTCGGACGCTTCGTCCGTTGGGGCTGGAATGCGTCGGCTCGATGTGCGTCGATGACAAGAAGACCGACGTCGAAGAGGCGCTTCGTTTCGCCACGTCCAAAGCGCCGCTCGTGATCGTCACCGGCGGTCTGGGTCCGACCGACAACGATATCACGCGCGAAGCGCTGTCCGGTTTCACGGGAATTTCCCTTAAAGAAAATGCTGATGCACTACGAGAGATGGCGCAGCGCTTCGGCATATCGCCGGACCAGCTTCGTTCCAACCTGCGCCGCCAGACGCGGGTGCCCGTGGGCGGCACGTACTTGAAGAACGCCAACGGTACGGCTATTGGGCTCGTCTTTGAACGGGCCGACGGCGTGATCGTCGCCCTGCCGGGACCGCCACGCGAATTGCAGCCTATGGTTCGTGACGAGCTTGTACCTTATCTGAACCGGCGCTTCGGCACGCGACTGCCCGGCTGCTCGCTGACGTTGCGGTTCGTGGGCCTTGGCCAATCGCAGATCGACCAGACGCTCGACGATCACGTGCCCATGCCGCCGGACGTGACAATCTTCTCGCAATTCGAGGGTGGTCGGGTGGACTTCACCTTTTTGCTGCCCGACGATACGCCGAAAGATCGAGCCCGGCTGCGAGACCTCGAACGGAAGATCACCAAATACCTGGG
>CAYZAH010000196.1:0-7096 GCA_964475805.1 uncultured Pirellulales bacterium
GGTACGATTACATCACCAGCCGCATACCGCTGAATCGCGTCGGCCAGCCGCACGATCTGGACGGCACCGTCATTTTCCTGGCTTCGGACGCTTCCGAGTACATCACGGGCCAGATCATCCTGGTCGACGGCGGCTTTACCACGGGAGCCACAAAAGCCATTCCCTGAGGATGATCCCGGAATGCCGAAGCTGCAAAGGAGGATTGACATCGGTATTGGCGACACTTAGAATCCCAATGCCGCGTTACACTGACAAAGGAGAATGAGATGAGCTTGAGAGGCATCGTGCTGGCCGGAGGAACAGGCTCCAGGCTTTTGCCGCTGACGAAGGTGACCAACAAGCACCTGCTTCCCGTGGGGCGAAAGCCAATGATCTTCTACCCCATTGAGAAGCTGACGGCTGCCGGCATTGAGGAGATTCTCATTGTCACCGGGGTCGAGCACATGGGGGACGTGGTCAGCCTATTGGGTTCCGGAAAGAACTTCAACTGCCGCTTTACTTACAAGGTCCAGGACGAGGCCGGCGGAATCGCCCAGGCTCTGGCACTGGCGGAGAATTTCGCCCAAGGCCAGCCAGTGGCCGTGATCCTCGGCGATAACCTTTTTCAGGCGAACCTCAAAGGCTACGCCGAGAGATTCGTCGCCCAGGGAGCCGGCGCCCGAATCCTTCTCCAGCAGGTGTCCGATCCCCACCGGTTCGGCGTGGCGGAACTGGCGGACGGCAGGATCATCGGGATCGAGGAGAAGCCGGAACAGCCGAAGTCGAACTACGCCGTCACGGGCATCTATTTCTACGACGGCGGCGTCTACGACATAATACGCACGCTCAGGCCCTCGGGACGCGGCGAGCTTGAAATCACTCATGTGAACGATGCCTACATCGCAAAGGGTCAGTTGGCGTATGACATTCTCGATGGATGGTGGACGGACGCCGGGACGTTCGAGTCGCTCACCCGGGCCGCTGAATTAGTCTTGAACGACCCACCTTCGTGATGGCCAAAGCCGATAAAACCGTGTTTGATTCCTTGAGTTGAGATACGAGTGCCAATGAAAGTTGTAGAGACAAAGTTACCCGGAGTGATCGTTCTTGAGCCGGACGTGTACGGGGACGACAGGGGGTTCTTCTTGGAGACGTGGAATCAGAAGCGGTACGAGGAGGTAGGCATTCGGGAAGCATTCGTGCAGGACAATGTCTCATCTTCACGCAAGGGGATCTTGCGGGGTTTGCATTTTCAGAATCCTCACGCGCAGGGAAAACTGGTGCAGGTCCTGTCCGGTGAGGTTCTGGACGTCGCCGTCGATATTCGCGTTGGCTCTCCCACTTTCGGGCAATGGATCGGCGAGGTGCTCTCCGGGCAGAACCACAAGCAGATGTACGTTTCGCCGGGCTTCGCTCACGGCTATTGCGTGGTAGGCGAGACGGCACTTTTCTCCTACAAGTGCACCGATTTTTACAATCCGGGCACCGAGCACGGCATCATCTGGAATGATCCCGATCTGGGTATCGACTGGCCCGTTCAGGAGCCTCTCTTATCGACCAAGGACGCGGTCTATTCGAGGTTGAAAGACCTACCGGCTGACGTGCTGCCCCATTTCGAGGAGGCCTAATGGCAGCGGGAAACACCAGAATTGCTATCTTGGGCGGTAAGGGGATGCTCGGCTCCGATCTGGCCCCGGCCTGTGGGCAACAGAGATTCGATCCTGTCATTCTGGACTTGCCGGAGTTCGATATCACCAACGCCGATCAGGTGCGTCAGGCTGTCTCGGATGCCGAAATGATCGTCAACTGCGCCGCCTACACGAACGTTGACGGCGCCGAAAGCGAAAGTGAGTTGGCCCACCGGATCAACGCTGAAGCGGTGGGGCGGCTCGCGGTTATCGCACGGGACGCGGGCAAGTGGCTCCTGCACATCAGCACGGACTTTGTCTTCGACGGACGCTCGAACACACCCTACACCGAGACCGATCCTGCGCATCCGATCAACGAGTACGGCAAGAGCAAACTAGCTGGCGAGCGGCTTCTGGCTGAGACCGGCTGCCGGCACTGCATCGTGCGAGTGGAGTGGACCTACGGTCTGGCGGGCAACAACTTCGTCACCAAGCTCATGCAGCGTGCCAGGACGGGTAACGCACTGAAGGTCGTTGATGACCAGGTCGGCTCGCCGACCGCGACGACAGAGGTCTCGAAAGCGGTCTGCGAATTGTTGCCTCAGCAGCCGGAGGGCCTGTTTCACTTCGCCGCCGCCGGATACGTGAGCCGGCATGAGATGGCCAAGTTTGTCGTGGACAAGCTCGCCATGGACATTGACGTGTTGCCTTGTAAGACGAGTGATTTTCAAAGCCCGGCGGCAAGACCCTTGAACAGCCGGTTCGACTGTAGTAAAATCCAAGGTTTGCTTTCTGAGCCAATCGAGCACTGGCAGACACCGTTGGAGCGTTTTTTGGGGCAACTATGAAAAGGATTTTGGTCACGGGCGGGGCGGGATTCATCGGCAGCAATTTTGTGCGCATGGTGCTCGCCGAGCATCCGGATTGCGTCGTCGTTAATCTCGATAAGCTGAGCTACGCCGGCAATCTTGAAAACCTCGCCGAATTCCTGGAGCACGACAATCACAAATTTGTCAAAGGCGACATCTGTGACGGCGCGCTGGTTGGAAAGATAATCGACGATCATGAGATCGATGCCATCGTCAACTTCGCCGCCGAGACTCACGTGGACCGCTCCATCGCCGAGCCGAAGGTCTTTATCGAGACGAACATCACCGGGACGCTGACTTTGCTTGAAGCAGCCCGCGACAAGAAGCTGAAGAAATACGTCCAGGTTTCCACCGACGAGGTCTACGGTGCCCTCGGTCCGGAGGGTGTGTTCACCGAACTCACGCCGCTCAGTCCGAATTCGCCATATTCGGCGAGCAAAGCCGCGGCGGATCTTCTGGTCAGGGCGTTCGGTCATACCTGGGGCGTGCAATACAACATCACCCGATGCTCGAATAACTACGGGCCTTACCAGTTCCCGGAGAAGCTGATTCCGCTGATGGTTAACAACGCGCTGAATGGCAAGGACTTGCCGGTTTACGGCGATGGGCTGTATGTGCGGGACTGGCTGTACGTCTACGACCATTGCACGGCTGTTTGGGACGTCCTGCAAAAGGCCCCGCCGGGCGAGATTTACAACATCGGCGGCTGCAACGAGAAGGCCAATCTGGAGGTCATTCATCTGATCCACGATCACCTGGGCAAGCCGAAATCGCTGATCAAGCACGTGACCGACCGGCCAGGACACGACCGGCGATATGCCATCGACGCTGGAAAGATCATCAACGAGTTAGGCTGGAAGCCATCGGTGAGTTTCGAGGAAGGGATCAATAAGACAATGGACTGGTACCTTCAGAACCAGCATTGGCTCGCGAACGTCGTCTCAGGCGATTACCAAACGTACTACGAATCGATGTACGCAAACCGCTGAAAAACCAGGGATTTAGGTCACTTGTCAGGATGATTCTGCAATCTGATACGCCAAGTCTCACCGGGAACGGGGCCACGATATCCGATCATCCTGGATCTCACTGAGAAGTGCACGCTCGGGCAGGGCGGTGATTGAGAAAAATGAGGCCGTGTTGGGAGACTCGTATTGAAAGACAAGAGAATCACCCTTGCTTTGCTTTGGTCAAGGTACGAGGGCGGCACGACTTCCGTGAATGATCTCATCTTACGTTTGGACAAGGAGCGCTTTGACACAACATTCATTTTTCTGAGCCAGGGTCGCACCGAAAAAGATGCGCTGAGCGAGCGTGGATACAGAGTCTTCTATCTGTCTCAGGCCGGAAGGAGAAGCTCATTTCGTCTATCCATCCTCTTGAAGCTGGCGAGAGTTCTCAAGGAAAACCGTATTGATATCCTCCACTGTCATGCCCACAAAGCCACCGTGTACGGGACCATCGCGGCTGCGCTGGCCGGCACACCCGTCGTCCTGGCCCACGTGCACGGACTGGGCAGAAGCAGAAATCTCAGAAGAAAGCTCATGAATCTCCTGTTGTTTCGGAAGATAGACAAGTTGATTTGCGTGGCAAACGGCGTGAGGGACGATGTGTTAAGCAACAATTGGCGGCTATCACCGGGGAAATTGTCCGTTCTGGAGAACTCCGTTGACTATGGGCGTTTTGCCGATGTATCCATTTCCAAAGCAAGCGCCAAGCGGATGTTGGACGTGCCTGAGAACGCTTTCGTTTTTGGCACGGCGGGGCGGCTTGCGCCCACCAAGGGATTGCCCTACCTGGTTGAGGCTTTTTCCAAAGTCAAGGCGCAGAAGCCCGAAGCGCACCTCGTGCTTCTCGGCGACGGCCCTTCCAGAGCCGAACTCGAGCGCCAGGTATCGAGTCTGTCGTGCCGGGACTCCATCCATTTTCTCGGACACCGAGACGGTATCGAGCAGTTAATGAGAGGTTTCGATGTCTTTGTGCTTTCTTCGGTGGCCGAAGGGATGCCGAGGGTTATCCTGGAGGCGATGGCGGCTGGCGTGCCTTGTATATGTTCGAGGGTCGGTGGCATTCCGGAGATCATTAGCGATGAGAGTCTCGGACTGCTCGTTCCGCCCCGGGATTCTGAGGCCTTGGCCCGTGCGATGTTGAGCGTCATGGACGAAGACCACGATCAGTGCGCAAAGCGCGTTCAAGAAGCAAGAGAAAGGATTCGGGAGCACTACTCGCATGAAGTGATCGCACGGCGACTCGCAAGTCTGTATGAGGCGGCAGCGGCACGGACCGCCATGCCGGATCATGCGTTGCCGTCAGCCACGAGATGAAGAACTCCCAACGTTAGAAGGGGCGCATCGGTCGCCGAAGGATTCGCGAATCAACAATGCTGTTCAATTCGTACATATTCATACTCGTCTTTTTGCCGATCACGTGGCTGACGTTCTTTTTTGTGGCCCGATACAAAAAAGTGGACGTCAGTGTGGGCGTGCTGGTCGTCGCGTCACTGATCTTCTATTCCTACTGGAATCCGAAGTTCGTTCTCTTGATCCTCTTTTCAATTGGGTTCAACTACGCTGTCGGAGCCTGGCTGCAAAAAGCCCGCGGCTTGCAAGCCAAAGTCTATCTCGTCTTGGGAATCGCCGCTGATTTGGCTCTGATAGGCTATTTCAAATACGCCAATTTCTTCCTCGAAAATGTTTCTCATCTTACCGGCCGTGCGTTTCAGGCCAGAGACATCTTTCTTCCCCTGGGAATCTCGTTCTTCACGTTCCAACAGATTGCTTACCTTGTGGATTGCTACAAGGGCCTGACGAAAGAGAGCCGATTCGTTCATTACGCCCTGTTTGTGTCCTTTTTTCCACAACTTATTGCAGGTCCGATCGTTCATCACGCTGATATTATCCCGCAGTTCAGGGAAAGATCGACTTATCGGATCAATTATCGCAATGTTGCCATCGGTCTGTGCTTCTTTAGTCTGGGGCTGTTCAAAAAGACGGTGATTGCAGACAGCTTTTCCGCCTGGGTGGCCGACGGGTTTGATTCTGGCGCCAAGCTTACCTTCCTGGAGTCCTGGGGAGCCACCCTTTCCTATGCTTTTCAAATCTATTTTGATTTCAGCGGTTATTCCGATATGGCCATCGGTCTGGGGTACTTCTTCAATATCAGGCTACCGATCAATTTCAATTCTCCTTACAAGGCCACCTCAATTATCGACTTCTGGCGTCGGTGGCATATCACGCTCTCGACGTTCCTGAAAGACTATCTCTATATCCCGCTTGGGGGCAACCGCAAAGGTCCCGTCCGGCGATTTGGGAATGTTCTGGTGGTCATGCTTCTCGGCGGTCTTTGGCACGGAGCTTCGTGGACTTTCGTGTTCTGGGGCTTTCTGCACGGCGTCTTCATGTGCATCAACCACGTGTTCAGAAAGGTCTTTCAGAGAATCAACTACACTTTGCCAAAGGCGGCGGCGTGGGGCCTGACGTTCGGATCGGTGAGCTTCGCCTGGGTCTTCTTCCGGGCTGAATCGTTCGGCCGGGCACTGGACATCTGCAAGGGAATGCTCGGGCTCAACGGCGTTGTCATTCGATCGGAGCATCTGCCGGCCAGTATCGCCAACGTGCTTCACAAACTAAACATCCAGACGGCCTGGGCCGGAGACTGGCACCTCGATCCGCCCGAACAACGGAACATGTTGATCCTCGCGTTCGTTATCTGTCTGCTTTTTCCCAATGTCCGGGAATGGGTGGATCGGACGGTGAAGGCTCGGCCAAAGCTGTTTGATGCCGTTCTCGTTGGATGCGCGTTTCTTGCGGCTTTTATCTTCACGGGACGAGTGGCGGAATTTCTGTACTTTCAGTTTTAAGTATGTCAATCTGGTGAGACGAGGTAGATGAAGACATACAAACAGTGGACAATGGTCACGTTGCTGACCTTCCTGAGCCTGATGGTACTGCTCGTGTTCGCGGACCTGGGCCTGACGGTGTCACTGCCATTGGACAAGGCTATCCTGAACGAGGATCTCGAAGAGAAGATCCAGGCTCTATTGCTGGGAGAAGATGGCGCCGCCGTGGATGTCATCCTGTGCGGTGATTCAAGGGCCGAGCGGCAACTGATCCCGGCCGTGGTCAAAGACGCCACCGGGCTGAACGCGGTGAATATCGGCGTCAAATACCTCGACCTGGTAACGCTGGCCAATTGTTTCAGGAAGTATTTGCTTCCGCGAGACCCGAACGTCATCATTGTCATTAGCACATCTATTTTTCAAGTTAACGACGGCGCCGTCGGAGAAGGGTATACAACGCCGGCCTGCATGTTCAACTTGACATGGACGGACCAGATAAAGCTGTTCAAGAAACACCTGCCTTATCTGATTGATAAGAAGATGGAGTACTATTACGATTATTTCAAATCGCGCGCCGAATCGACCAACAGCGCAAAGAAAGAGTTTGACGAAAAAGGATATTTGGGTGTTGACGAGACTCTGAAACTGTTCAATGGCAAGTTAAAGATGGACCTCGATAAGATCACGCATCCCTGGTATAGGGACTTCACGTTTCCCGGCAAAAAATGGGCGATCTTCCAGAGGGCGCTTCGGGATATCGCCTCGTCTGGAAACACTATTAT
>CAYZAH010000197.1:0-7078 GCA_964475805.1 uncultured Pirellulales bacterium
GGATGCACAACGGATTGTTGGGGTTACTCTTATCATCGCAGGGGGGTGGTTCTCCACTTTTCCCATCATACCAATCAGCGTTTACAGCGAGCTCCATAGGAGTGAGAACGCTCGCATGTAACATTCGGAGGAAGAAAGGAGGCGAAAAGAGCAACAAGACCACACTGGTCGCACGGCATCAGGAGGGTGTTTGGAAGGATCAGATGAGGAAATGGAATTTCTATTAAGGAGAATGATTATGAAAAGGCAAATTGCGGTAGTGCTGTTTGTATTGACACTGGCGGTGGGTGCCTACGCCCACGGCACTGACCCGGGTCCAAACCCGGTCCCGGCCAATACGAACGTAACGGTGGACAATAGCGTCCAGACCAACCAGTCTCAGCAGCTTTCCGTCGTGGGCGGCGGCGACGCCGATGCCTATGCTCAGGGCGGGGACGCCGTCTCAGCCTCCAGCGCGGACGTCTCCTCCGTCTCGAACTACAAGACCCGCACGCCACCGCTTGACGTGTTCCCGTCATACCTGCCCTATTGGAATCATGGCGGCTGGGGAACGGTCAAGGGGTATTTCCCCAACGGACCGAGCGTGGACGACGCGGTCTATGAGCAAACCTTCGACCCTGAGAACGAAGAGGACATGAAGATCCTGCGGGGCGTCCTCACGTCGCTATCCTACGAGGGGCCTCTGGAGGCCGTCGGAGGCCTCCTCAACGGTGTCGGAAGGCTGTTCGGCGGGCCGGACAACTATCACCACGGACGCGGTTTTGAGATATCCAGCGCGCTGGTTAGGCAGCGCAGGCCCGAGGGTAAGCCTCTGCTGGTTTTCATTGATTCCAATGTTGATACGCGGCTTTTGAGGCAGGCGGGATACGTTTACGTCGGAACGGTCAGCCTGGAAGGCAAGGTCGACCGCAACTGGGACCAGGTCTACGACGCCGCGGTCGCCGAGGCCTTGCCCTGGGACGTGGACGTCCTGCTGATCTCCGGAGGCATGAAGGGGGTCACGGTCGGCTCGAATGTTTCCTTTCCCGGCGCGGCCGGGGGCTACAGTCAGACCAACTACTCGGTCTCTCTGCTCGGCTCGGTCTCCAGCGGGATGACGGAAGGCAAAGGCAAAGCGGTTGTGAGCGCCGTCGGCTATCGCTTCTGGCCGGACCTGGCCGATAGGAAGAGAATTCCCGAATCGTTCTACGAGAGCGTTCGTGCGCACGCCGTCTCTCAGAACCGGCCCATACCCGGCTATCGGCAGGTTATCCCTCGCCCGGCTGCGCCGCCGCGGCAGGCCGCGCCGGTACACGAATCAGCGCTCTCTCGCCAGATGGAGCCTATGCGCGAGAGCCAGCCGGTTCGTCAGCCCACACCCGGGCAGATAGGCAGCGCAGCAACGCCTTCGCAACCGGTCACGGTGGCTAGTGGAAGGGGCTACTACGGCGTCCAGGTTAGCCGGGAGCTTCTCGAAATGGCCGGGTTCGCGGCGCCGTAAGGAATTGGTTATCTCAAGGTAAGTCTATCGTATCGTTTTCGTTTGCAGGGCTAATCGGCAAACACAATGGAATGTGAAGAGCATTATCAGGAACAGGAGGTTTCGAGATGAGCAGGAAATTGTTATTCTCAGTGGCCGTCGTTCTATTCTTGTCTTCGGGAGCCTTGGCTTGTGTCGGCTATGCGCAATACTTCTCGCAAGGCCTTTCGCAGGGCTTCTCAATCGACGCGGCTAACGTAGTGGCGAGGACCGGTGGCGTCGGCTCGGCGGTAGGAAGCAACGCCGTGACGATCGGGCATAGCCAGGCGGCTTCGAGTGTGGCCTCGGGCACGTCTGCTTTCCAGCAGGAAACGGCGACGCTGACCCAAAGCGGAAAAGCCGTAGGTGCGGTCGGCACCACGGCGGTCGTCCAGAACGCGACCGTCAGTGGCGCGCAGAACCAGAACGCCGGAGTCGGTTGGCCCGCCCGTGGCACGCGTTCCGGGGGCCAGTCGCTCGGTGTCAATCTCGGTATGGTGACGAGCAATTCCAGAGGGATCGGCGGCGCCGTCGGTTCGCAGCGCTTCGTCGGCTCCCAGAGCCAAACCCAGGTGACTCCCAACGGAATCAGTACGGCCTCGCAATACATTGACGCGACGCAATTAGCCACCGTCTCCGGCGGCGCTGCCTCCGTGACCAATCGTCTGGACGTGAAGCTCAACCAGTCTTCAGCCGTTGTCACCGGGGGCAAGTAACGTCCAGCGCCGAGACTATCGCAAAGAGCGTTCCGTATGGAGCGTGGAACAGTTCGAAAAAACAAAGGCGGGAAATGATACGGGGGAGAAAGGAGGCTGCCTATAGAAAGTGCTTTGTCTTCGGGTGAGCGGTGCTTTGGATGCCCGCCCGGAGCACTTCGGGATTGGGCCGGCGGGGGTCACGAAGTTGCCCAGTGACCTGCTGTTATGTGCCGGTTGAGTTTCCGGACGTCAGAATAGACCTTCTTTATGGTTTTGTTGTACGGAGTCTTGGAGTCGGCCTCCTGTGCGAAGGTGTGCGAGGTCTCCAAGGCTCCATTTTTTTGTCACGACCACTTTCATACCGAATACCGGTCTGCGCAAAGAGACGTATGCCCGGCCCTTGAAAGAACAGGCCGAATGTGTTCTAATTCAGCGTTCGGACTGCTCTTGAAACCGTATGTAGTCAGGTCCGGAGCTAATGTTGGCCGTTGAAGGGAACGGATGATGAAACCTGTAACACGAAGACAAGTATTGGGGTCCTTTGGTCTTGCCGCCGGCACGTGCGTGCTTTCTTCCTGTCAGAGCGGCCGCGTGGCCTCCTCTCAGGGCAGAGGCGCCTCTCCCTGGCCCTACTTTGAATTGGACCCCGACCTCACCGCCGAACGGGCATACTACGCTTATGATAAAGGTTGCATGTATGGCGTTTTCGCCTCCGTGATGAAGCAGTTGGCCGAGAAACGGGGCGAGCCATACCGATCCTTTCCCGTGGACATGATGCAATACGGCGCCGGCGGAACGGGCGGCTCAGGCTCTCTGTGCGGCGCCCTCAACGGCGGAGCCGCCCTGACGGGCCTGTTCACCGGGTCGGAAAAACAGATGAAAGAGCCTATCAGCGAACTGTTTCTGTGGTACGAGCAAACGGAGTTACCCGCCTACACTCCTCGAAAACCGGTCCTCGACGTGAAGATGCCGACCACGGCCTCCAATTCCGTTTTGTGCCACGTTTCCGTGACCCGGTGGTGCGGCAAGTCAGGTTACAAGGCTTTCGGCGACCCGCGAAAGGAACGATGCCGGCGCCTTACCGCCGATACCGCCCGGAAGATCGTCCAGATTCTAAATGCCCGTGTGGCCGGTGAATCTTCACCCGTCGCGGAGCTTAGCGAGGACGTCAAGAAGTGCAAATCGTGCCACACGAAGGGCAGCATATTGTCGAACTCCAGGGGGACCATGAATTGCGGTAGTTGTCACTTCTCTCTCGCGAAAGACCATCCGAAAATCCCCGCCACGTAGTGACGAGTATGACTATGGCACGCAGATGTAAATGTTGTTGGGTGCTGATATTGTGTGCATGTTGCTTGGCGCTTGCCGGTGAGGACGGCTTGCCGAAGAATCCGCCCGGCTCGTTCTTCCCGCTTCAAGCCAAAGACCACCTGAATGCACCCTCATTCGAGCCCGGCCAGCCGATTGTCGGAACGACCTATTTCTATTGGTACGATATCGACACGCGCAGCCACGTCGTGGACGGCGACGGGACGGATGCGTTGACGGACCACCCGGCGGACATGAGCGACCTCAGCTACAAGCGGCCATCCTGGCACGAGGCGCAGCTCAAGGACATGATCGCCGCGGGCATCGACTTCCTGATGCCGGTCTTCTGGGGCGTGCCCGGAGACTACGACGGCTGGAGCTTCACGGGTTTGCCTCCGTTGGTCGAGGCCCACAACCGCCTTCAGCGAGAAGGCTTGCATCCACCGGCTATCGGCCTCTTCTACGATACGTCGATCCTCAAGTACAATGGCTTCGAAAAGAACGGCGCGAGCTATCACGTGGACCTGACCACGGATTTCGGCAAACGCTGGTTCTATACGCCGATCCGCGATTTCTTCAGCCTCGTCCCGCCGGCGAAATGGGCGCGCGTCGCGGGCCGGCCGATTGTCTTCCTCTACGCTTCCGCCTTCGCGGCCAAGCAGGACGAATCGCAGCTCGACTACGTCAAACGCCGGTTCAAAGCGGATTTCGGCATCGAGCCGTTCATTGTGAAATCAGCCGGCTGGAAAGGCCAGGCCGACGCCACCTACTCGTGGGGCGGCGCGGTGAACGGGCCGCTGATCTACCGGCAGGTCGTTGCCCTCGGTCCCGGCTACGACCACAGCGCCGTGCCCGGCAGGACACCGCTGATCGTCGACCGTCGTGACGGCCAGACCTACATTGACCGCTGGCTGAAGGTCCTCGCGCTTCGACCCGAGAACCGCCCGTGGATGGTTCACGTGGAGACCTGGAACGAGTGGCACGAGGGCACCGACGTCGCGGCTTCGCGCGAGTACGGCCGAAGCTATATCGTCCTGACGCGCTTGTTTGCCGATATGTGGCGGGCCAAGACACTTTTGCGGCTCGACTCGTCGTATCTGGACGCCGGCGTGGTCACGTGGGAGCCGGGCAAGCCAGCCGGCCTGAGCCTTCGCCCGAGCAGCGGCGACGGCGTGTGGCAAAAAGTCACGCTCGCGGGCGCTGAAGCGGTCGTTTCCCGCCCGAATCCACATTCGCAAACCAGCCGCTACCTTTACTTCGACGTCGATAGCGCGTTTGCCTACGACTTGTACGATCGCAGCGTCCGGGTCTCGGTCACTTACCGCGATGGCGGATGCTCGTCCTTCTACCTCGAATACGACAACACGGACCCCGCCGAAGGCGTGAACGAAGGCGCTTTCCGCAGGCTTGGCAACGTGGCTGTGACGGACACTCAAGCCTGGAAGACGGCCGAGTTCGTCTTGCCGCATTGCCGCTTCATGAATCGATGCAACAACACCGATTTTCGGCTCGTCGTTCTTGGCGGCGATCTGGAGTTGGCGGTTCGCAAGGTCATTGTCAAACGCATGGAAACTGTTAGAGAGATAAAATGATGAAGTCAAGCCTTTCAAAGTATGTGTTTGGAATCGGGTTCTTCGTTTTGTCACTGGGCATAACGGGCAGGTCGCAGCCGTTGTGGGACTTGGCGAACCAGAAGAAGGACCTCCTGCGAATCGCTACCCTTTTTACCGCCCAGAACGTCCGGGACCATCTGTCCAGCGAAGAGGGCCTCGACAAAGCTATCGACTGGTGCAAGAAGACCGGCGTAACGCACGTCTTCATCGAGAGTTTCCGAAGCAACTACACCGCCGAGCGGGCCGCACTCGAGCACGCCAAAGCCAGGTTCAAGGCCGAGGGCTTCGACGTTTCCGGTTGCGTGACGACCACCAACGTCGGCAAGCGTTCCACGGGCTGGAACGTGATCTCGTGCTATACCAACAAGAGGACCCAGGAGCACCTCCAGCAGATCTTCGAGTACACGGCATCGATGTTCGACGAGATCATGATCGACGACTTTCTCTTCACCGATTGCGAGTGCGACGAGTGCAAAGCCGCTCGCGGCAGCCGGTCGTGGGCCGATTACCGCTGCGACCTGATGGTCAAAATGAGCCGGGATAGAATCCTCGTCCCGGCCCGGGCGGTGAATCCCAACGTCAAGATCATCATCAAGTACCCCCAATGGTACGATCAATTTCACAATCGCGGCTACGAGGTTTTGCGTGAAACCGCCGACTACGACCGAATCTGGGTCGGCACCGAGACCCGCGACTACGACAACCAGCGCTGGGGAGGCAAGGTCCAGTACGAGGGCTACTACATCATGCGCTGGCTCGGCGAGATCGGCGGCCCCAAGACGGGCGGCGGCTGGTTCGATCCCTACGGAACCACCGAGAACACCTACCTCGAACAGGCGCGACAAACGGTTCTGGCCGACGCCAAAGAGATGCTCCTTTTCTGCTATGGCTCGTTATTGCAGGATACCGGCCCGGCTAACGTCGAGAAACTGCGCGACGAAATCCCGGGCTTGTTCAAGCTGGCCGAGCTTGTACGAAACAAGCCGATCAGAGGCATCATCGCCCCCAAGCCGCCGAACAGCGACGCCTACGATGAGCAGTACGTCTTCGATTTCGTCGGCATGTTGGGCTTGCCGCTCGTGCCCACGGCGACGATCAACCCCGACGCCGAGGCCGCGTTCTTCTCCGTGCACGCCCTGAAAGACCCGGCCTTCGCCGACAAGCTCGACAAGATGCTCGCCGCCAACAAGCCGGTCCTCATCACGGATGGCTTAGCCAAGCGCTTACCTAACCTGGACGCCGAGAACAAGAACCTGACGATCTTGGAGGTGAACGGTAACCCGCGTAGCTTGCTGAAGCTAACGCGAGAGCAGCTCAATCCCATCCGCAGCAAGCTCTTAGCACCGTTCGGCCTGACATTCGACGCGCCCAACAAGGTGGCTCTGTACCTGATCGGCGAGCGTGGCCTGATCGTCGAGAACTTCAACGACGAGTCTGTCGATGTTACCCTCGAATTCTCCAAGCCCGTCACGGCACACAAGGCCTTGACCCTGCCCGGCAACGAAGTTGTGGAATTATCCAAAACCGGACGAAAGTTGAGTCTCACGAAAATGACGCCGCGGACCCTGGTAGCCATCGAATACGAATAAGCGACCCGCCTGCGGTCCTAAAATTGGCTTCGTTTTTCAAATTGGTCCGGCCCTATCCGCCGTCCTTGTCATTCCGCACTCGATGCGGAATCCACCGTTTGGTGTAGACCTGTCCGGCGCTCCGTGTGACGGATTGGCTTCGTTTTTTCGGCCTCCTAAATCAGACAAATCACCATAATCTATTGCGGCACAAGGTATTACGCTCATCTCATCACCCCGGGAATTGGCTTCGTTTTGCATTAACCGCGGAGTACGCTGAGTACGCAGAGACTAAGGAGTATTCATTGAACTGATAGAACGATAAGCAGACATAATATCAAACACCTCTGCGTTCTCCGCGATCTCGGCGGTTGGGAAGATTGGCTTTGTTTT
>CAYZAH010000198.1:0-7045 GCA_964475805.1 uncultured Pirellulales bacterium
AACAGACGGGACGATCCTGATCGTCACGATCTGGGTGGTCCTGGTCTTGGCGGGTCTGGCGTTGGTCTTCGCCCGCTCGATGCGAGTAGCCGCGATCGTCTCCGCCAACCACGTCGCTTCCCTTGACGCTGAGTGCGTTGCGGCCGGCGCCGCGCAGTACGCCATGGCTAAGCTGGCGACCGGCTCAGAAGAGGAAAGCTCCGATCTGATGGACAGCGGACCTTATGAAGGCAAGCAGGTCGGAAAAGGGTACTTCTGGCTGTTGCGGCCGAACCTGGAAGACGACCGGCAGCTTGATTACGGGCTGACGGACGAATCGGGCAAGATCAATCTTAACTCGGCGTCGGAAGAGATGCTGCTGAAGCTGCCGGGCATGACGGCCGAGCTGGCCGCATCTATCATTGACTGGCGCGACGAGGACAGCGAGATCACTCCCGGCGGAGCGGAAGACGAATACTATCTGTCTCTGTCGGAACCGTATAACTGCAAGAATTCGGCGCTGGAGACGGTCGATGAAATCCTTTTGATCAAAGGCGCCTCGGAAGAGCTGCTCTACGGAGAAGATACGAATCTTAACAGCATTCTCGACGACAACGAAAACGACGGCGATTTTAGCGAGCCGTCGGACAATCGCAACGGCCGGCTGGATACCGGCTTCTACGACTATGTCACGGTTTACAGCGTCGAGATCAACAAGGATAGCGATGGCAATCAACGTATCAATATCAACGATGCAAACAGCCGGCAGGATTTGCAGAGCGCTCTGCAAGAAGTTGTGAAGGAGGATCGGACGTTGGAGATTATGAACAACATATCCACAAATCCGTCCTATTCCAACGTTTTGGATTTTTACTATTCGACGGGTCTGAAGTCCGAAGAGTTCTCGCAGATCGTCGATCGCCTCACCACGAGCGACGAGGAGTCTTTCCCCGGCCTCGTCAATGTCAATACCGCACCCAAAGCCGTGCTGCTCTGCCTGCCCGAATTGGAGGAGACCGACGTCGAGGCGCTCATATCTCGTCGCGACTCCGGCAAGGACCTCGATACCATCGCATGGGTGACGGAGGTTCTGGACCAGGAAAAAGCGGTTGCCATAGGAAGCTACATCACGACCCGTTCCTTCCAGTATTCGGCGGACATTCTCGCCATCGCGGGTAACGGGCGGGCGTACAGGCGCTACATGGCCGTCTTCAATATGAGCACACAGACTCCGCAGACCGTCTATTGGAAGTCGATGACCCATTTCGGCTGGCCTTTGAACGAAGAAATTGTGACTGCCCTGCGAAAAGGGGAGCCGCTTACGAACGCCGTCTTGAATATGAAAACAAATTGATTGGATGACGATAATGCTTGGCACTCGGAATTTGTTGGGACTCGCTATTGATGAATTCGGAATCGTGGTCGCCGAGGTCGGCGTCCGGTCCGGCCATCCGGAGGTCCTGCGTGCCGGCCAATGGCGCTTCGAAGAGAAGCTAAGTTTGGACAACGCGAAGAAGCTGGGACAAGAACTGAGGCAATTTCTCCGGACCAATCATTTTTCATCGAAACAGGCCGTCATTGGAATCCCGACAAAATGGATCGTTGCGAAAGAGATTACCGTACCGCCGGCAAGCTCGGAAGCGTTGGCGGGCGTGCTCAATATTCAAGCCGAGCGGGCGTTCTCTCTTAATTCCAGTGAGTTGGTCTTCGACTATTGCGGCCGTACGAGCGCGTCCGAGCGGAGCGAGGTCTTGCTGCTGGCCGCTCGACGGGAAATTGTCAACCAGGTCAAAGAGCTGGCCGCTGGCGCCGGCTTGCAAGTCCACTCGGTGACGGTCTCGGCGCTGGCGCTCGGAAAGGCCCTTTCCGACGGGAGCTTGGAACGTCGGTACGGACTTTATACCCGGCCGACCTACTGCGAATTCTGGACGCAGGTCAACGGCGGTCCGCGCTACATTCAGCACGTCCCGTTGATGGCGACCCACAACACCGCCGATGAGCACGCCGAGCTTTTGACGTCCACCATTCAACGGCTGGTTTTGCTGTCCTCACAACAAGATTCGTCTTTACCCCACCGTCTGACGGCGTACGATGGCTCCGGCCTGCCTGACAATACCATCGAGCGACTCAACGAACGACTGGAACCTCAGATCACCGTCACGGATGGCGGCGCCCGGCTGTGGCCCGAAAGGACCGGCTCATCTGATCATACGGACGAAGCACAATCCATAGCCGCTGTTGCCCTGGCGATGGCCGCCACGGGGACGGGCAAGTCACCCGTAGATTTTGTGAACCCGCGCATCGGCCTCAGCAAGAAAAGGACTTCCCGCAAGCCGATCACCGTCTGGGCCGGCATCATCGGTGCGGCCTGCCTTTTGATCCTGATCCTTGTGTTGGCGGATTGGCAGGCCGACAGAAGAGACATAGCCACCTACACGGAGCAACTGGATTTGATGAAGGAAGATATCGACTCGGCCCGTCAGGTCGTTGATCGCATCTCGTACGCAACCAGTTGGACGTCCCGAGATCCCGTCTTTCTCAATTGCCTGCGGGAACTGACTCTCACCTTCCCGGAAGAGCCGACCATCTGGGCGACGAGCCTCCGTTTAAGCGCGGACGCCGGGGGGGCGCTCGTCGGCAGGGCGGTTGACGAGGAGAGCTTCTACGAGGTCCTGGACAAGATCAAACAGAACGAGGCGTTTTTCAACGTTCAGATGATTCACCTGCGAAACGTCGGGCGTAACCTTGGAGAAAAAGAGTTCGCCGTCAACTTCGAATTTCGAGGCGCGAAATAATCATGCTGTCAAAACGTGAACGAATCATGGCCATCATTGCCATCGGGGTCGTGGGATTTCTTGTTGCGAACAAGTTTCTCATCGGGCCGGTGGCGGACAAGCTCCAGGCGATGGAGGCGCAGAAGTCCGAATTGTCGCTCCAGCTCGACGAAGCCCAGAACCTGTTCCGAAAAAGAAGGATTCTGGAGAAGGAATGGATAGCCGCTGTGTCGGAGGGCTTGCGAAACGAGGTAGAGGCCGAGAGCAAGGTGGGCCGGGCGATTGATAAATGGTCGCAGCAGGCACGTCTGACGCTCAGCTCCGTTAAACCCGAGCGCGTGGCCAGCGACCAGGGACTCAAGGAGATGACGTTCGTGATCGTCGGGACGGGCACGCTCGAGGCGGTGACTCAATTCATCTGGCAAATCGAGACATCGTCCCTACCCATCAAGGTCAAGGACATGCAGCTTGGTTCGAGCGAATCGGGCCAGAGCATGTCTTTGCAGCTTCGTCTTTCGGCGTTGTGCCTGGACGCCAACCAAAAGCCCGCGGAAAACAAATCGCCGCAAGAGGTGAACGATGAAGAGCAAGTATGATTCTATAGCTGCCTGTGCCTTGTTGGCGGTCGCTTTTGCTTCCGCAATTATGCTGTGGCCTCCATCCGGCCTTGGCGACGAGAGCACGGCTCCCGCCGCTCCGAGCGCACCCGATGACGCTTCGTCACCCGTCACGTCTGATCGCAGCGCTACCAGACAAAACTCATGGGAGAAGTACCAGATTATCCTGCAGCGCAATATCTTTTCGCAGCAGCGCGGCCCTATCCGCCGGGTGCGCGAGGAAAGACCGCGACCGGTTATCACGCGAAATCCCGAATCGTATCTTGTTCTCAAAGGAATTGTCCAGGAGAACAACACGTTTATCGCATTCATCGAGGACACACGGACCAATACCGCGGTCGAGTACCACGCGGGAGACAGCGTCGCCAGAGGCGTCGTCAAGAATTTCACTCTCGATTCGATCGAGTACCAATTAGACAACAAGGCGACTCAGGTGACAGTTGGGCACGATCTGGAAGGGGGACAGGGTACGATTCCGATGAACAGACTGTTGCAGATGTCGGCGGCATCTTCACCGCCCAGCGATCCAAACGCGCCGACCGCGACGCCAACCCCGTCGGGAGATGAGGCGGAGATTCTGAAAAGACTGATGGAACAGCGCAAACAACAACTCGGGCAATAGAGCACCGATAAGACAACCAAAGAAAGTTCGGAAGTGAAGGAGATAATAGCAATGCAAACTTTCAGAACAATTATCATTGGCACGATGCTGGCGATTGTCATCGTACTGATGCCCGGCCATACCGTTGCCCAACAAACGACCGCTGGACCACCGGCCCAAACTCAAACCCAAACTCAGACTCAGGCCAAGCCCGTCGAGGTCGTCGAAAACCACAACGGTGTCAAGCTCAAGCTCAACTTCCAGGACGCCCCTTTGCAGACCGTGCTGGAGTACCTCTCGGAGGCCGCCGGACTGACCATCATTTCCGACGAATCGCTCTACAACAGCCGTATGACCGTGATCAGCCGCCAGCCGATCCCGCTGGATGAGGCAATTTCTTTGATCAACTCCATCCTCAAGCAGAAGAACCTGACCACTGTCCTCATGGGCAAAACGCTGAAGGTCGTGACACTTGAAAAGGCTAAAACGGAAAACGTCCCCGTCTTCAGCGGCCAGAATCCGGACGTGATCGTCCCGAGCGATGACGTCGTTCACTACGTGATCCCCGTCAGTCACATCAGCGCCACGTCGTTGAAGCAGAACCTGCAATCCTTGCTGCCGGAGTACGCCAGCCTCGAAGCCAACGAGGACGGCAACGCCCTGATCATTACCGACACCATGGCCAACATCAAACGCATTATGCAGATTGTCAAGGCGCTGGACACGCACATGGCGACGGTCGCAGAGATCAGAGTCTTCCATTTGACCAAGGCCGACGCCACCAGTGCAGCCACCCTCATCAATTCCATGTTCCAGCAAGAGCAAAGCAACAGCTCTCGCAGCCGACAAGGCGCACGCAACCCGATGGAAATGATGATGCAGGGGATGAGAGGCGGACCCGGCGGCGGGCCGGGGGGCCGAGGGAATTCAGGCGGACGAGGCAGCAACGATAGTGGCCAGAGTCAGGGTGGCAGCCTGAACGTTCAGGTCGTGGCGGCCGCGGACGACCGGACGAACTCCGTGGTGGTGCGAGGCCCGGCCGAGTCCCTCGACGTCGTGCAGGGAATGATCAAGCAACTGGAAGACACGACCGCCAAGGTAGCCGGCGTCAAAATCTTCCAGCTCAGATACGCCGACGCGATGAACACGGCCGAGATGATTAACCAGCTCTTTGGCGAGGAACAAAGCACTTCCCAAAACCAGCGGGGGGGGTTCGGCCCCATGATGTTTCGCGGCCCCGGCGGGCCGGACCGGCAGACGCAACAAAACAGTGACGAGACGGGCAGCGCGGCCCGGATTGCCGCCGCCGCAGACAGCCAGACCAATACCGTCGTGGTGACCGGCCCGGACAATCTGTTGGAAATCGTGGCCCAGGTCGTCAAGAATCTGGATACGCAACTGCCCAACGTGGCGGACGTTAAAGTCTTCCACCTGGAGTACGCCGACGCCCAGGACACGGCGGACCTGATCAATGAGGTCTTCGGGGAAAGCCGCACGTCGTCACAAACGTCGCGTTCCAGCAGCCAGCAGAACCGACAAGTCCAATTCATGAGAGGCGGACCGGGCGGATTCGGGGGCATGGGGCAAACCACCCAAAGTGGCGGCGGGAGCATCTCAGATGTGGCGATTATCGCCTCGGCGGATTCACGCACGAATTCCGTGGTGGTCAGCGGTCCGACGGAAACGTTGCAGATCATCACACAGATTATCAAGGAGCTGGACGAGAATCCTGAACAGGAGCGCAAGATCTTCGTCTACGCCCTCAAGAACGCCGTCGCCTCGAATCTCAAAGAGATCATCAACAACCTGTTTGCCGAGATGCAGGCGTTGAACCAGGCCGGCAGCACGACGGGTCAGCAGTTCCAGGGCCAACAGAGAGGTGGTCAGCAGACTGCCGGACCCACTGCCCAAGCGTCGTCTTCGTCGGAGTCCAGCACGAACGATCTTTCCGAGGACACCTATCTCGAAGCCGATACGGACACCAATTCTCTGCTCATCTTGACCTCGTCGAGGAACTATGAGCTGCTCAAGCCCATCATCGATGAGCTGGACAAACCGGTCGGCCAGGTCCTGATCAAAGTGCTTCTGGCCGAGATCACACACAGTGACGACGTGGACTTGGGCACGGAGTTCTCCGCGTGGAACCTGCGCGGCGCGGGCGACAGCAACAACGTTGAATTTTCGACGCAGTTCCCTCCGACGCCAACGAGCGGCCTTACGGCCTCGGTGCTCGATCGAAGCCTGAACCTCACCATTCACGCATTACAGGAAACCGGCAAGCTCAATATCCTCTCCCGGCCTTACATCCTGACCCGCAATAACCAGACGGCCACCATCACGGTTGGCTCCCAGGTCCCCTTCGCCACGGGTGAGACGACCTCGAACGTGGGCACGCAGACCACAACGGAGTACCGGGACATCGGCATCATCCTGGAGGTGACCCCGTCGATCAATCCGGAAGGGCTGGTCAACATGACGGTCCGGCCGGAGATATCGTCCATTACCGGCGAAACCGTTCAAATCTCTGAACGTCTCAATCTGCCCGTTTTTGCCACGCGCACGTCCGAAACGAAAGTCGCCATTCACGACGGCCAGACGATCGTCATCGGCGGGCTTATGCAGGACGAGGTCCACGATAACGTCAGTAAGGTCCCGCTGCTCGGGGACATTCCTCTCGTGGGCAACCTGTTCAAACGGACCATCAAGACAAAGGACAAGACGGAATTGCTGATCTTCCTGACGCCGCACGTGGCGCAGGATGCTCTGGCATTACTGCCTATTTCCAACAGGGAGCGCCAGCGCAGTAACCTGAGCAACGACGAGTCGATACGTGATATTTACAAAAAGCACATGCAAGCCATGGAGAACACAGATGTGAACGAACCCAAACAATAATCCTGGCCGATGTGGCGAGGCCGTCCCGGCCTTGCGTCCCGCCGGCATCTTGCCTGCGGTAAGGAACAAGGGCAATCCGCCTCAGGCGGACTCGCCACATGGGCAATCCAGGTTGCATTCGCCTAAGCCCCTGCTCATTTTCCCTCTTCGGACTTCACCAAGGCAGGGGCTTCTTTTTA
>CAYZAH010000199.1:0-7039 GCA_964475805.1 uncultured Pirellulales bacterium
ATGTTGGTTGCTCCCACGTAAATAAAAGATAGAGCGGGAGAGTCTTTCCTCAGGACATGTTTAGGAGGGCCGCGGGATGCAATTACATCGGGAGTGAATTGTGATTTTCGCCACGAGGACACAATGGTCCTGAGGCGGTGTCGAGGTATGTACTCCTCCGCGGTGTCGTCCGGCTGGACAAAGCAGTAAACCGGTACGGGGCGGAGAGATTCCGGCGAAACAGCAAAACTGTGGCCGATCTGGAATGGCCCACCATCGTGATACCATTCCGGGATATGACCAAAGTGCAACCTTCTTATCCAATGCGGTGCACCACATAAACCCAGACCCATCAGGGCATAGAGACATAGATTGGCGCTTCCCGGCCCGCCGTTTAAGTCGATTGCGTGTTGCGGGGCTTTGACGGGGGGGGCGATCTCTGTAATGTTCTCGGAGGAAAACTCAACGGAGCCGAAATCAAGATCAATTACCGGGCGATCAAACAAATCTGACGGGGCCGCCTGACGAACCTGGGCCTTATCGCACACGCACTGCAACGGCGACCGATCGACCTGCGGCTGATACACCGGCGTCATGTCGGCACGCGCAAACCCTGCAAAAAGCAAGGCGCAAATGATACCTGAGATGAGCCTCCTCCGGCAATCCTTCACACCCTGTACTCCAATCTCCCTAATCCTTCTAATTTGGCAGAAAAACGACCCCTAACTCTGTCTTTTTTACCACAAATACGCCAAAATAGCAAGCAAGTTTCTTAAAAAAGACTTTTTTTTTTGCCACTTTCCTCCAAATGAGCATTCTCAACTCTAATCTATTGGATTATAACACGTTACAATTGGCCTACAATGGAGAGTAGCCATTTTTTTCTGGATTTTACCTGGGATACTGTGCTCAATTTCTGCTTTTTGGGGCACCGGATCGCCGAGCCGGAGAATACTATATAGGTTGCCCGACTTGATTTTTCATTCGTTTCGTGGGAGTTTCTGAGTCTTTTGGTCGTGTTCGCGCATGAATCTGCTGAGACTCGAACTCCGGTTCAACGAGTTTATTCATCAGCCAAAGCTCGCCGAAGATAAGTAGGACGGCGGCGGGCATCATGACCACGCCTGCAAAATCGTGGAAGAATTTGGTAGCCACCTCTGCATTGACGAGCATCATAAGCACTGCTGTGGCGACGATTCTGAGAATATTGCATACTATGGCCACGGGAATACTGGAGATGAGCACGACCGTTTTCTGCCAGCGCGGGCGTTTGACCATGTAAGCAACGAACGCGGCGACGATAATGAAGGCCGTCAGCATTCTCAGGCCGCTGCAGGCTTCCGCTACGCCTACACTGGTATCTCCATTCAGTGTAAGGACATTTCCCTCTCGGCCGACGTTCATGAACGCCTCCAGAACAAACACCGATCCCGCCGAGGCCATCCCCCGCAAGGGCCCGCTGATAATATTATGAATACGACCCGGAAAGGGAACCATCAATAGAAGAAACAGCAGTATCCAGGAGACGCACCGAAATACCCGCCAGCCAGCCACCAGGAGAACGAGACCCGCGATGGTGAGCACCAACGAATACCGCTCTGCCGATTCAAACATGAAGAGCAAACCATAGGCCCGAGCCGCTAATGCGAGTCCGAGCACGGCGACGCCGCCAGCCCAGCACGGTTTCAATGCGCATTCTCTGAGCTTCTTTCTCTCGGCCCAGACAAAGACGATGGCGACCCAAGGAACAAGCTGCCCCGCAGAGTAGTCATCATTGCCCTGCCACTCATCAAGGAGTTCCGCAATTGTCGGCCAATACGACCAAACGGTGACGACCAGGAGTAATAGCGTTACCAAAGCAAGTATCAGGAGGT
The DNA here is from genome assembly GCA_964475805.1 of uncultured Pirellulales bacterium. Lineage (GTDB taxonomy): Bacteria > Planctomycetota > Phycisphaerae > Sedimentisphaerales > Anaerobacaceae > JAFGTG01. The sequence continues at coordinate 1,854 of CAYZAH010000199.1, forward strand.
TCTTTTGCGTGTACCGCTTATAGGACATGGGCAAAGCATGTCGACGACGAATACGATGCTTAATCACCTTTCGATTCCTCATGCATGTTGTTTGTATTGACCTGGCTTTTTCCCGAGGAATGATTCTCCCCGGCGCCTTCAAACACGTCCGCTATCGAAGAGGCTGATTCGACGGCAAACTCAGAGATGATTGCCCTTGCCGATTGGGCCGTCTGAGCCGAGGAGATGAACGTGGTTATTTGCACCTGAGCAACGTACTTGACTGTGCCGGAGCCTCGCCACGCCTTGGATCGCAAGAGTGAAACGTCCCGGCAATATTGTCCGTCTACTAAGTAATAGTCCAAAACAACAACTTTCGCATCGTTCAACGTTCCCCGAGAAAACTGTAAGACGTTGCACGGTAGTGTTGTTCCATTACTCAAGGGCAGTTCCATCGAACGCCGATCTGTTAACGTCCACCCGGCCCCGGTGTAACAGACCTCCGGGCGATGAGGCATCAGGTCGCGTGCCCTAACGCCCGAAGCGATATAGAGCAACACGGCTTCCATACCATTCTGGCATATGTAGCGACGATTGATAAGAGCATCGGTATCCGTCGCCTCCACAATGTCTTCGTCCAGCGGCACGTCCTGACCCGTCCACTCGTCCATTTGCAGAGGCAGCCGTTGAAGGACTTCGAGACGAATCGGCGTAGTGCTCACGGGCCCCGCCAACCGCGCGGCCAGAACGCGGTACCCCACACCCAAAAAGAGCATGATAAGAGTGGCTACTATCGCAGCAGAAATAACAGATTTTCGATTAGATTCGGGTCTTTCTACCATATCATTTGGTCTCCGTCCGTGCAGAAGCCCTTTTCGGCTTACTTATAGCCATTCTGCACACCAGGCATAGGTTTCCTTTGCCAACACAGCGCCCTATAAGGGTTGTGCTCGCCTGCTTGTGATGATAGCCTCGACTGACCCAGCCACAAATTGGATCCTCGCTGCCCTTGAGCACCTCGACCTCCAGGATAGGGTCCAAGTCAATGGTGACTGTTCCCGAGCCGGTATCCACGAGATAACGATTTCTATCTACCGGCTTGACCTGACAATGCTCGGCCAGATGGAAAAACACTTCTACTTTGTGTTTTCGCTTAGCGAAGATATCATCACGAATCACCACGTCCCGTCCATCCAGATCAATCATACGTTTGTGGCTTACCGGGTCAGCCAGATGCATATAACCATCATGTCTTCCAACCACCTTGCCGCCGGTGCCTGTGGGTTGCCAATTTAGACACTCCGCCTCTGCTTGCTTACCCCAGAGAAAAGACCCTAACATCTCTGATTGATTGAGGCCATCAATGACAATCGTATTGTGCGCTCGCGTGCTGCGAAAATACTTCCGCCATTCCGGATAACTGAAGTAATCGTACGTCCCAGGATCAACGAGCACATCTCTGCCGAAGGCCCGAAGTGTAAAGCTCAAGGCATCTGCATGTCCATGTCCTGCCATAGGCTTCATACCCAGCGGACCACAATCGAATACCACACTGATGCGATCCGGCGAGTCTAAGGTGCCATTCTGTAGCAAATAATAACCAGCTTTATCCAAGGCCGTCGAAGCGCATTGATGACTCTCTATCTCAGAGATTGAATTGTAACAATCGAATTCCGACTTGCCCAGTAACCAGCGAACGGGTTCAGACGCGCCGCATGCCGCCGTCTTCAGATCACTGCGATCAAACAACGCAGCACCAACTGCCAGCCACTCTTTGACACTGTGTGGATCGCTCCCGAGATCCAAAACGTATCCATCATCGCAGTCACCGAATAGAGGCAGACAATCGCCGCCCTGGCTCAACGTGGCCACAAATTCGAACATCTTCTCCAAACGCGGCCAATAGGATTCGGGCAATCTGTGGCCCGTATTGCGCGCCGTTATACCAACAACAACAAAAAACTGTAACACAAAGAAATGATATCCTATCGCCTGCTCAACCGTGCCGCCGTCAGGAAATGTTTGGCGCAAGATCTCTCGACATAGAATATCCCGACTCCTTATTCGATATGAAGACGCCTTCTTGAGATAGGGAAAATAGGAGGCCGCAACGAACACGCCCGCCGCCTCGCCGATCAGGTGATTGTTCACAGAAGAACCGCGTGAATACTTTCTCTCAATCTCCCAGATGTGGCGTGATACGGAATCTAAAATTCGGTGCTGCAATGGTTTCCCGATCGCTTTTGATTCCTTGATGAGATCTATGGCCCATACCCAGTTGATCAGTCTTATCCCAAGCTCCAGGCCGCTGCGCCAATTCATCCCGATACCGTAAGGATTCTGCGTGAGCCAGCTTTCCATTTGCTCCGCGACTGCATCGGCGAATCTCTTGTCACCACTGAGCCGATACGCACGGCCAAGCACCACAAGCTGATGATGACGGTTCGGTTCCCAGACGTACTTGCAATCGCCAACCTTATTCACATCCCGATAATCCAGGGAAGGACTGAAAATCATCGGTGTGTCCTGCCCCCGTTTATGGTCTCGGTTCCAGTTAATTGGATCGCCGAGATCCATATCCTTCAGATCGAAAAAATCCAAACGGTGTGACGCAATTCGTTTCGCACGAGCTATGAGGTCATTATACTTAAGATGCCCATCCTCTTTTTTGGTCTTCAGCCATGACCTGTCCTCGATAGCCACATCGCTCACTCGCCCTCCCAGGCCCTTGATGTGGCCGTCCACGTTCACTATCTTCGTTAGGGCTCTCAGTCGCTGTCGCCACCTAACCAAAACCCAATCATCAAGATTGCGTTTCGATGATTTCATCCGCCAGGTAATCTCACCGAAAGACATCGCTTTCAAACGTTTATGATACCAACTCAGTGCTTGCATAGTCTTTAAGGAAAGGTCGTTAGTATTGATTGCTGCATGTTAAGGTCAAAAAGCGAGATAGCATGGACACTCACCACCCTTGCCGTCTCAGAAATCGACCCTGTTCTCTTTTCGCTTGGATGGTGCTATTCTAAAGGAGTCTTTTCAGAGTTGATTGTGTATTTTCGATCCTTCCATTTCAAAACGAGCATGACGAATGCAAAGGCTGCAAACGGAAGGAAATACTCGATGATGCTTTCATCTTGAGAACGTGATAATGCACACCCTCCGCCGCCACCGCCTCCGCCGCCACTGGCGGAAGACCCCAGCACTGCGAAAAACGGCGTCAAATGCGTCGTTTTGAACTGAAGAGCGTGTAGATTCGAGGTCACTTCGATGATCTCAACATTCGTAATTCCCTGTTGACTCAGAGTGCCGGTACGCGAATCATACCAATACGCCGAGGGCGTCCCGGCGGCCCCCGTCACTGCGTACGGTATCGTTATCGTTACCGGTATATCAAAAGTGAGTCCGCTCGGACCAAAATCGTACCCGTTCAAAATATACTTCAGAGCGTAGCCCGGAAGATTCTCAATTTCCGTTATCGTCACATTCACATCATAAGGGCAGGTCCCTGCCAATATGACGATAGAAGCATCTTCCAGATTCACTATGCTTGTCGGGTCGGTTCCAACGGTCACATCTGCGGAAGCGGGACCTACCTGTCCTGAGGCCAACGAAGTCGGCTTCATATACGTACTCGCGGCAAAATAGATCTCTGAATTGGCGTCTCTGTCATCCGTCCACACAACATAAGGGTACCCATACTGGTCTATACCCATGGCGGACTCAGTTTGGTTTGAGTTCGTGCCTTCATCGCCCACGAAAACATTTGTTCCGGAACCGGAATTTGCCTGTGCAAACCAAATATCCGTATCGCCAACTCCTCCGGATATATCGCGTTCATCATGCCAGCATGCAAACACGCGTAGGCTGTTGCCCGTACTGCCTGTGACAGCAATCGCTGGAAAGAACTGCCCTTTGCCTTTTGCGTAGTCGTCGACGAGATTGCTTCCGACCAACGCACTTCCCGGCAAGCCATTCGAAGAGGCATAGTAGATACCGCTATTCCCGGAAGTCTGATCGACCCATAGCATGTGCAGGACTGAGCCGGCCGATTCACAAGCTATTACGGGACTTGACTGATTGGCCTCCTTTGTCACGACCGGCACGTTCGTCCAGGGGCCTGTGTTCGAAGCTGCCCCATAGATGTCATAACTATTCGCAGAGTTTCTGGCATCCGTCCACAGGACATAGACAATATTGGATGCGTCCACCGCAACGCTCGGCTCGATTTGATCTGCAGGATCAGAGGTTATTTGTGAAGTGGTTTTGGTTGCAAAACCATCACTCGAACTGGCCATACGGATATCTTGGTTACCTGCGCGGTCATCCTCCCAGACCACATGGGCGTGGTTCGGTGACTGGCTGTCCACAACAATGGCCGGGTTAAACTGATTACCCTCATTCGGATCATTAACCCTTCTCTCCGCGGACCAGCTCACACCATCCGCCGAAGTTAAGCAATAAATGTCCCATTCTCCCTGATTGTTATCATCCGCCTGCCTATCGTCCTGCCAGACAACGTACAGCTTGTCGTCGGATCCCACCGCAATAGCAGGATTTGACTGATCGGAACTGTTCGTTGTCAGTCGGACGCTGGCGTCGAAGGTCTCCGCTCCCGCATCAAGTTTTGCGATATAAATATCTCTGCTCCCCACCGGTCCGGCGTGCCAGACGGTCCATATATTGCCGCTACTGTCTCGGTCAGTAGCAGGTCCGGCCTTGTCGATCCCATCGATATTGGAATCGACCTGTTTATTTTCGCCGAAAGACCGCATCTCGGTCGTGAAAGAATAGGACTTCGCAGCCATCACCAGTCCGCTAAGGTCGGAAGCATTGACGGTAACGGTTAGGGTCTGGTCGAAATCGAAGTTCTGGTCCGATTGATACACATAGGTATAATCAGTGCGTGTACCCACTCGACAGCAATGCCCGCTCGCAGTGTCGTAGCTGGTTGTATCCCCCGTATAAATAACATCGCCCTCGAGTGTAATCGTCACACTACTGGCGTCAACGCCGATCCCGGTATCCGTAACGTGCAAAATGATGAGACTGTTTACGGGCACTTGAATATCATCAGCCGCCGGCGAAAGGCCCGTAACGGCAGGAGGGGCCCCATCCTGTTGGCCAAAATTGGCAATAACTGTATAATCCGCATCCGCGGTGACGGACGTCTGAGCGGCATTAGGATTGACCACCTTCCCCGCATT
>CAYZAH010000200.1:0-2775 GCA_964475805.1 uncultured Pirellulales bacterium
GCAAGGCCCGCATCTTCCAGGACGACGGCCACAACAGCACGATCTTCCTGGGCGAAGACAAGGCGGCGCTCGTGCCGGTGGGTCAGAAGATGGAGCTTTACATCGGCGACAGCCGGGACATCGTCGTGACCCAGCGAAAGATGCAAGACTCCCGCACCATCACGCATAAGAACGACAAAGGCGAGCCCGTCCTGTACGACACCGACGAGGAGATCGTCGCCAAAATCGAGAATTTCAAGGATGGGCCCGCGGAGCTGACGATGATCCAGCACATCCCCGGCCAGTGGGACATGGAATCGTGCAACATGGAGTACACGCGGAAGGACGCCTCGACGCTTGAGTTCGAGATCAAATTGCCCGCACGTACGGAGGCCGGCCCGGCGACGAAGGAGCTGAAAATGCACTACCATCGCCGGAACATCAGGCCCGGCGCCGAGCCGATCATACCGATGCCCTCCCAAGGCCCGGCCACACCGCCGCGTCCGTTCCGGCAGGAGCTTCAGCAGGCCATCAGGCGGTAGAGAAGACAAAGAGAACGAACGAGGTTTGTCCTTACGTAAGGAGCAGTAAAATGAAACGTATACTATTCGTGCTGATTGCCATTGTTGCGATAGCCGGCGTTGCGCAGGCGAAGGTCGATTTAGTGACACTGCCCTCGCGCCAGACGGTTCAGATCACGATTTATAACTCTGCGGATTTGACATTAGTGCGCGAGAGCCGGGCGCTGACGCTCAAGAACGGCGAAAATAAGCTGCAATTCTCATGGGCCGGTACTCTCATCGACCCGACCAGCCTGGATTTGCTGCCCAAGGCCGACGCGGACAAGATCGACGTCGCCGATCTGAGCTATCCGCCGAGAGTGACGAATCTGGGCCTGTGGAATATCGAAAGCGGCGTCAGCGGAAAGGTACCGGTGGAAATCTCGTACCTCACGAGCGGCCTGTCGTGGCGGGCGTTCTATATGGGCACGCTCGCCGGAGATGAGAAGACGATGCGCCTGCAAGGTTACGTCGTCGTCACCAACAATTCCGGCGAGGACTACGAGAACGCCCAGACCCGCCTGATCGTTGGCAAGGTCCACCTCATTGACGAAATCGCCGAACTGGCCCGGCGACAATATCCCTACGGCAGGCCGGGACAGGTCGGCAGACCACAGTCCATGCCTGCTCCATCGGTTCCCTCTCCGCTGCGCAGAGCGAAGGAGGAAGTGGAAACAAGGCTGGAAGCGTTTGCATACGCACCAAAAGAGATCGCCAAAGAGGGACTCAGCGAGTACTTCCTTTACACAATCGAAGGGACTGAGACGATCCCGACCGGATGGTCGAAGCGGTTGCCCAGCTTCAACGTGGACAGCGTTCCGGTGGTCAATCTGTACAAATACGAAGAGCAGCGCTATGGCCCTTCCGTCGTTCGGTTCCTGAGCTTCAAAAACGACGAAGAGCATAAGCTCGGCGCCACGCCCATTCCGGGCGGGATGCTGAAGGTGTATAGAGACGCCGGCGAGGGCGGGCACTTATCCTACACGGGCCAGTCGTCGTTCAAATACATTCCCGTGAATGAGGACGTGGAGCTTAACCTCGGACCCGTGGCGAATGTCGTCGTCGAGCCAAAGCAGATGAATTTCGAGACGGAAAACTACCGGTTCGACCGTCACGGCAACGTTTCCGGCTGGGATGAGGTCCGCACGTTCAAGATCGAGGTCAAGAACACGCGCGACATCGACGTCAAGGTCGAGATCAAACGCAACTTCGACACACAATACTGGGACATCAAGAACACCGGCGATTTCGGCGACTATGAGAAGGTGGACCTGACAACGGTCAAGTACACGCTGACCTTGCCACCGAGATCGACCAAGTCATTCGAATACGTGCTGCGGACCTACCGCGGTGAGAGGCAAGAAGACTGGCGGCCATAGAGAGACAAAGAGACAGAGGACGGACGACGGAGAACGGAACAAGAAGCCGGCCCGCCGTGAGGGCAGGGACAGACAGAATCGCACCACTAACTTATGCGTAGAGGTCAAGAACCTGCGATGTGAAATCGTCCTCGGCATTTGTGCGCGTGGCGATCAGGCGGGCGGTGTAGGTGAAAGCGGCACGGTCGTTGATTGCGGAGACGGGATCATCTAAAGCGGCATTTCGTGTGCCGCTCCCGCTCTCATTTAGCGGGCTCGATCCAATGACGTTACATTCGATACGCTTTCTCATCCCATCCTCTGAACACATATTATTATACCAGATTCAGGTTGCTGAGTCAAGCAAATCTGTCGATTCAGTGCTCGGGACTGGGTGGTAGCCCCGTCCCGACGGGATATGATCGGGCCGGCATGGATTTAGGATGGACGCCAGGTGGATGTGACGGTAGGCTGTGCGGCGGGCGTTTGATGGGAGGTGCGTCGATGCAGATTATGGCGAAGTGTCCGGGGTGCTCGAGTGTCTGGCTCCTCGACGAGGAGGCTGCGGACCGGAGAATCAGGTGCCACAAGTGCGGCGGTTTGTTCAAGGTCCCCAAGCCCGAGGAGGTTCCGAAAGCCACTGATGTCGTAAAACGGGCCAAGGGAACCGTTTACGTCGATGAAGCGGGCAAGACCTACGGCTGAGAACCGCTATATTTTCGGGCCGTCCCTGGATTTTTTGCTTGAATTGAAGGTTCACTTCTGTTACGATGAATACAACCAAGACATGGCAGAGTCTCGACTCTGCGAAGAAGAAAAAGAAAAGAACAATAGGGAAGGAGTGTATCATGAAAAAGATCATTTTCCCCCTGGTCGTG
>CAYZAH010000200.1:2875-7003 GCA_964475805.1 uncultured Pirellulales bacterium
AAGAACAATAGGGAAGGAGTGTATCATGAAAAAGATCATTTTCCCCCTGGTCGTGACGCTGCTCACCAGCCCGGTTTGGGCCACCGTCTCCATCAGCGTGACGGACCTGGGCAATAACAAAGCGGCTATTGACTACTCGGGGACCGAGCGGGCCCGGGCTTTTGCCCTGGACATCACCGTCGACGCCGGCACGATTGAGTCCATCAGCGACTACGCGGTCGGCGATGACAATGGCGGATACGGGATCTTCCCGGCCAATTTCAGCCGGTATATTACCGTCGATCCGACCACCGGCGCGGTGAGCGATTGGGCCATCGAGGGATATAACCCCGTGGCCGATGAGGGTGATCCGGGGGCGCTGGGCGGCCTCGGTACCAACGGCATCACCATCGAGATGGGTTCGCTCTACGACACGCAAGCCCCACCGCTGGAAGGCAGGCTTTGCGTCCTGACGTGCAGCGAGGCGGCCAACGTGACTGTGACCCTGAATGCTACTCGCGGCAACGTAGTGTTGGAAGATGCGTCCGAAGCAACAGTAGATTTGACCGGAGCGACGGAGATTCCGATCGGAGTCGTGGCTGTGGGCACGATGATGGCTCCGCAGGCCGACGAGTGGACGTCTGTTGGTCAGCCTGCTTGCTGGCTCGCCGCCGTCAATCCGAGACAGTGCCACGGCGACGCGGACGGAAAGGCCCAGGGTCCGAGTAGCTACTGGGTTTCCACGAACGATCTGGACATCCTGATCGCCGCCTGGAACAAGACCTACGATGAGATTAAGGACCAGACCATCAACGGCGTTCCGCTGATCTGTGCCGACTTCGATCATGCATCTCAGGGAAGCAACAAGTTCCGCGTCTCGGCCAATGATCTGGACATCCTGATCGCCAACTGGCAGATTGCCGGCCAGCCGGCGGGGAACTGCCCGTAATCGAATCAATTGTTTTTGTCAGTGAAAAAGGCAAGTCTCCGGGCTTGCCTTTTTTCTTCTTGTTGTTTGCACTGGGGTTTTCTACAATTCATTTATTCTTCGCCAAGGGCTCCACAGTAGCCGGCGGCCGAGTTCCTATCGGCAGCCGGCGACATTTCGGAATCGACTTATGAGACGTTTTGCGGTCTTAATGCTTTGCGGCTTGTTCTGCTGTGTCCTTGCGGGTTGTACAAGCCACGTGGCAAAGGAACCCGCCGTCGAAGTGACGATTGACGGGGACGGGACATTCCCTGATTTCCTCGTCGGCACCTGGAAAGCGGACCGGGGTGGATGGGAATTCACTTTTGAACCGGACGGGACGATCTCCTCGGCGGTGGTAAGCATCGGCAGGGTAACGCTGAAGCCGGGGCAGACGACACGGGTCCCGATGAAGCTGGGCGGCGAGGGAGTTTTTGAGCCGGGCCAGTGGTCCGTCCAATATTCGCACAAGCAGAGGGAATTGATCGTTGAGATCGCGATTGACCATTTCCACGTCGAGCTTGGCGATAACGTGCTGCGCGGCCGGACGCGGGATTTCTTCGTCGGATCGGTCTCGGCGGACGGGCAGGTGTGGCCGGTTCAGCGTATCACCTTCCCCGAATATACCGTGGATACGAAAAAATATCCTGACCACGAGCTCGATTTCGATCCTAACGACAGCGCCCGCGAGAACTTGCTCTTCCAGAAGGTTGTGGAATCGAAGTAGAATCATCTTTCCCGGTTGAGAATGGCGATACAGAGACTTCCAGCCGGCCTGCCGCAGACGCCAAACGTAAACGTGGATGTTTACGAGAATCAACGTAAATCTAACTGTCTTCAAACAAAGCCGTTGCGCGCTGGGCTAAAATGCGGCTGGATTTCATACGTTGCTTTCTCGCAACACGCAGTCCTAATCCGCACAATACGTGTTCTTGCGAGAACAGAAACAACACTTAAAGGCAGTATTCGGAATCGCCCTGATTGGCCTTCCAACGGCCCAAATCGGCAAAATCAAGCGCATAACGGCTTTCTTGACGTTCGGGCACGGCTCTTGCTCAATATACAGCGATGAAGTTTTAGGGGGGATCCTGCTCGTATTGACACTACGCTCGGGGTGATGAATCAGACGGTGTTCATGAGGAGAGCGATGGAATGGACGAGACCAATCTGGAAGACAAACTCAACGAATTAGTCAAAGAATTCGGAGAAGCAACGGACCCACAACATAAAAAACTGGCTCAGCTCGCCAAACAGGCCCAGGCGAACCGCAAGAAGCTCGAAAAGAGCATCAATAGCTTGCAGGAATCGCTGGACTACCTGCGTGTATGCATCAAATACCAGGTCTTCGATCTTGAGGCGACCCGCCGCGAAAACGAGTATCTTAGAAAGCTGCTCGAAGAAAACAACGGCTAACAGCCCAAGCTCAAGAAATATCCCAGAAATCAACCACATGATAGCCTAAGGCGGACCGGAGAACATCCATGTATCTCCGGTCCGCTTGTTTGAAGCCCGAATAGGATGAGCGTCTCATGCGTCCCCTCCCGTCCCTGCGACGCTAACAAGTCCGTCTTGACTACGATTGGGGTTTTTCTTGTTAGAATGCCTGTTTTGTGGGCGGAATTGCAAAGTCCACGCTGGTTTTTGTCGATAAAACCCAGGTCCGGCCAAAATTCAGAGTCGAGACTGAACATCCCCTCGATTTGGGGTATATAAACATATGTATTCCCGGCCCACAGAAACGCGGGCTGCGAATACACGTGTTTGACAGATGTAGGGGCTGGTGTATAATGCTTCAGATCATTGTGTCATACGGAGTGAATTGATTTTATGGTATATCCCAGGTGCAGAAAGTGGCACAAGTGGGATATGATTTCTTGTAAAGGTTCGGGGTAAAAGATGTTTGAGCGTTTTACAGATCGCGCCCGGAAGGTTATGGCGCTGGCCAACCAGGAGGCCCAGCGTTTCAACCATGAATACATAGGAACTGAGCACATCCTCCTTGGCTTGGTCAAGGAAGGCAGCGGCGTTGGAGCGACGGTTCTGAAGAACCTGGATGTGGATATCAAAAAGCTGCGGCTCGAAGTGGAGAAGCTCGTCAAGAGCGGCCCGGACATGGTGACGATGGGCAAGCTACCGCAAACGCCGCGAGCCAAGAAGGTCATCGAGTACGCGATAGAAGAGGCCCGGTCGCTGAACCACAATTACGTGGGGACCGAGCATATTCTGTTGGGCTTGCTGCGCGAAAGCGAAGGGATCGCCGCTCAGGTGTTGATGAACCTGGGTCTGAAACTCGAGAACGTCCGCCAGGAGGTTTTGAATCTGTTAGGGGCGGGAGTCGAAGAGGGCCCGTCCGCTCTCGGGATGAAGATGAATCCCTCGATGGGGCGAAAGGCAAAGAGTAAGACACCGGCGTTGGACAGCTTTGGCAGAGACCTTACGCAACTCGCCGAGAACGGCGAGCTTGATCCCGTGATCGGCCGGAAGCGTGAAATCGAGCGACTGGTCCAGATACTCTGCCGGCGGACGAAAAATAACCCGGTCCTTTTAGGCGAAGCGGGTGTCGGCAAGACGGCTATCGTCGAGGGACTGAGCCAGCAGATCATCAACCGCCAGGTCCCGGAAATCCTCAAGGGTAAGCGCATTGTCGTGCTTGATTTGGCGATGATGGTCGCCGGGACGAAGTATCGAGGGCAATTCGAAGAGAGAATTAAAGCAGTGATCAACGAGGTCCGACGGGCCAAGAACGTGGTCTTGTTCGTGGACGAACTTCATACGCTCGTCGGCGCCGGTGGGGCCGAAGGCGCGATCGACGCCTCGAACGTGCTCAAGCCGGCCCTCGCTCGCGGGGAAGTCCAGTGCATCGGTGCGACGACCCTGGACGAGTATCGAAAGCACATCGAGAAGGACGGCGCTCTGGAAAGGCGATTCCAGACGATCATCGTGGAGCCGCCTTCCAAGGACGAGACGCTGGAAATCCTGCGGGGGCTTCAGGACCGTTACGAGGCGCACCACAGGGTCCGCTTCACTGACGAGGCGCTCTTCCACGCGGTGGAGCTATCGACCCGGTACATTACTGGGCGGTGTCTGCCGGACAAAGCGATTGACGTCGTGGACGAGGCGGGTGCGAGAGTGCGACTGAAGAACATGACACCTCCGCCGGACCTGACGAAGATAGAAGAGAA
>CAYZAH010000201.1:0-7002 GCA_964475805.1 uncultured Pirellulales bacterium
ATACAAGTATACTGGATAGTCAAGTAAAAAGGTGGAGGATTCCTACTGACGATTTTGATCTTGAGAGGGAAATATTATCTAGCCCGGGATGATCGAAGTGGCAAAACCGGTATTAGGGGGCATTGACGCCCTGAGGCCTTTGCGTTATTGTACGGAACCGGTCAGAATCGGGACAAGACCTATACATGAATCAAGAAGGAGTAAACACAATGAGACGACGAGAATTCATGACGGCGGCGGGGCTCGTAGGAATGACGGCGATGAGCTCGTTTAGTGAAGCTGCGCAGAGCGCGGGCAGCGGGCAACAATATTTCGAGTTCAGGAAATACCACCTGCCCGTCGGACGTGAGAAGAATCGGGTCGGCAATTTCTTGCGCAACGTCGGAATACCGGCGATGAACCGCATCGGCATTGGTCCGGTCGGCGTCTTCAACGCGGTCTACGGACCCAACCAGCCCACGCTCTACGTCCTGCTCGTGCACAAGTCTTTCGATACAGTAGTCAACTCCGCCTCTCTGCTAATGGCCGATAAGGAATATCGCAAGGCCGGTGCGGAGTACGTCGATACGCCAATGTCCGACCCGGCATACATCCGCGTGGAAAGCTCGCTGATGCTGGCGTTTAAGGACATGCCGAAGCTGGAGGTGCCGGAGAAGAAGCCGCGTATCTTCGAGCTTCGCACGTACGAAAGCCACAGCATCAAGGCGGCCAAGAAGAAAATCGAGATGTTCAACGAGGGCGGCGAGATCGGCATCTTTCGCAAAACGGGTTTCCACCCGGTTTTCTACGGCGAGACGATCATCGGGCCGAAAATGCCGAACCTGACGTATATGCTGGCTTTCGACGATCTGGCGGATCGCGACGCGAGATGGGATGTGTTCCGCGTGGACCCGGCGTGGAAGAAGCTCAGCGCCGATCCGGCCTACAAGGACACTGTCTCCAATATCACGGACATCATTCTCCGACCCGCGCCGTATTCCCAAATATAATTCGGGATTTTCGACTGCGGATTGTGGGTTCGTCGCAAAGGAAGATCGAGGACTCAATTGCGAGTGGCCGGCTTTGCGCCGAGGACTTGGAGCGTGCCTTGGAGAACGGGTAGAGTCTCGGTCTTGATCTTGGGGTCGTCGATGTCGCCGGTGACGTTTATTTGGACGACGGCCCGGCCCAGTCCCTCGGTCAGGGATTGGAGGACCGAAGGATCGTCTGTCGCCAGACGGCGGCCGCGAGCCGTGAGGGTCAAATCGACGGAGTTTTTTTGCAGGTCCATCCAGCCCGAGCCGGTAAAGGCGACATCCTGGCCGGACAAATCCAGTTTCCTCACGAGCAGCCCGTTATCTCTGATATATGCGTCGACCAGCATCTGGTCGAAGGCATAATCCTGTGGTTGTACGAGCCGCACGACCTGGAGGAGCTTGGCCAGAGGTGACAGCTTGCCCACTTGCATATTGCTTATCGAGAGTCTGCACGTGCCGACGCGAGATGCCTTCTCGCCGGTCTTGGCGTCGATACACAACGAACCGTTCATCCTCCCGCTGGTGTAACCGCTTTGGGCGGCCTGACCGGGTTCTGTGTCGGAGAGAAAGCGTTGCAGATCGACATCGACAAAACCCGCTTGCAAAACGCAATTTCCCGCTTGTTCGGTCGGCTCCTCGATCTGGAGCTTTCCCATCAATCTGCCGTCGTAGCAATCGGCGACGAGATTCTCACTGGACCAGGTCCGCGATTCCGGATCAAATGAAATATCCGCTCCTATATTCGTGAAGGATTTGCCGCGGATTACCACCGTTCCACCATCGACAGTCGCGTGACAATGGACTAACCCGTTGCCGGTCTTGTACAGGCCGTCGGTTTGAAGCGTAGTGCTCAGTTGAATTCTCGGACCGGATGCGTTGAAGTCAAAGCTTTTCAGGCGAACGCTACCGCGTGTAAAATCAATCGACTTCTGACCATCCAACGTCCGAACGACGTGAACATTATCCGCGTCCAGGTCAAGCAGGCCGGTCGCGGACAGTCGGTCGTACGATGACCGCAAACGTGCCGGCAACACCAGCCCGAACTGATCGTCGAAGGGAACATCATGAGCCGAAAGAGCCAGCAACGCATCATTAAGAGCACCGTCTACCAGAGTGATCTTGCCATTGAGTCTCACCGTGGCTTTAGACTCTGCGCTTGGGAGGCAATTGCCTAACGTCGCTTCTAAGTCCTTGATTTCGACGTGATTCGCATCGAGTGCCAGATAACCGGTAACGTCTTCAAGAGAATAGGGCAGATTCAGAAAAACCACACTGTTGCCAAGACACTCCAAATCCACGTCGTAGTCTGGATATTTCGTAGGATTCTCTTTACTCAATTGTGCGCTCAAGTTCACCTTGCCCTCCGGCTTCAAATCGGAGACGGTTTTCTTGAGTGTCTCGGGCAGCACGTCCAGCAGGTCATTATTCAGCGATATATGTTCCATCTTCACCGCCAGGCGGTATAGCGATTGGCCTTGTTCCTGAGCGGGTTGAATCTGGCCTTTCAGATGGAGCAGGCCGTCGCCGTACCATCCGGAAAACTCTTTGATGGTGATCAAATCGGATGTGAACGCGGCTTTTGCTGAAATGTCGGAGACCGCCAGCGGAAACTGGTCGGATTTTAGTGTCGCTTGTTTGAAGGACAAGTCGGCGACGAAGCCCGGCGCCCCGGAATCCTGAGTCGTGATTCTTAACCATCCATCGGCCAGGCCCTCGGGATGATACCGGGCATATACAGTCCTTTGCTTCTGCGGCAACGCCTTTTCGAGCGTGGAATCCAACGGCAGACCACTGACGTTTACCGAGACATCGTAAGCTGCCTTGTTCGGGTCCTGGGTTGTGATATAGCCGTTGATGGCGACCTGATGACTGTTCGCTTTGGAGACGACGTTCGAGAACGTGACTCTGTCGTCGTCGAAGAAGAGGTGGCCGCTCAGATTCTCCAAGGGGTAAGGAAAATGTCGGTACACGGCCCCGACGTCAATGAGATCCACTTCCAGTTGCTCCCGCTCGTCTGTTGGTGATTCGCGTGTGCACCAGTAGTCGATGGCCGCCGCGCCCGTCGGCGAGAAGGCATCCCAAAGCTCCCGCCGTTTGGGTGACAGTGCATTGTACAAATCATCGTCCAATGGCATGTTGTCACTTCGGATCTGGATTTGGTATTTCTGATCGGAGCCGAAATCTCTGCACCAGCCGTTGAACAGAAGCCTCGCCTCGCCATGCCAGCCGACGAGGTTGCACAGAGTTACGCCGTCTTTGGTGAAACCGATCCGGCCGGCCAGATGTTCAATCGGATACTGAAACTTGGTATAGCAGACCTCAACGTCTTTGCAGAGGACGTTCCCGCTCAAGGTACTCTCGCCGAGCCGGTCAAAGCTGCCCGACGCCTCCAGCTCGATATCCACCTGGCCACGCGGTTTGTATCGGTTGAAGAATTTCTGAAGGGCGGTGAACGGACCGGAGCTTTCCAGCAGCGCGGGTCCGAATAACGTCAGTTTCTCCAGCGACGGGCTGCGTTTGGATTGGAGGTCGTTCACGTGTAGTTTCAGTGAGAAAGCGTTGTCCCGATCGTACTTCAGTTCGGCGGCCACAATGTCGGCGATCCATGCCATCTCAAGGTCCGGCACATCGATTGAGGAAATCCCGCCGGTAATCGTCACACTGCCCGGTTTCCAGGTTCCCGTCAGGCGGCTGTTCCCGTGGCCGGAAGCCATTGTAGCCGTCCTGATCTCGAAGCCGTAAGCCTTTTGGCTTGTTTCGTCCGGCTCGAAGCGTGCGTTTAGAGGCGTGGAAAGGGCGACCACGGCCTGGCCTTTTGATATCTTGGTGTACTGCAACGTTCCCGCGTTGAGATGCACGCGGGGCATCCGGTCGGGCTCTCTCTTGGGCGGCTTGATCTTGAGAGCCGCGATGTTCCATTTTTGTGTGTCCCGGTCGTACTGGATGTTCACGACGAAATCGTTGACGTCGATGGCTTCGAGCCTGGGATGCAGTTTAAGCAGACTGCCAAGACTGAAGCGTGCAAAAACCATCTTGGCATCGATTATCGTATCGTCCAGGTTTGGGTCCTGCTCCTCCTCCTGTTCGGGACGGATCACGAGGTTCCGGATATAGACCGACCCGTCCGTGCGGAAGTCCACGGACTCAACTTTTATTTTTGTATTGGTCAGCTCACCGATCTGTCGAATCGCGACGTAGCACAAGGCTCGCCCGGCGAAGATGAAGAGAAGCCACGCCAGGACGGCCAGTATCGCACAGGACAGAAGCCAGTGGATGATTCTCTTTGGCGTCAGATATCTGATTCTGGATCGAGCCATGGTTCGTGACTCATCGCGGCTGTTTCATCGAGCGATGAAGTCCTTAAGTCGCATGAATCGCTTTGCCGGCAATGTCCCGACGGCAGTACGCTCCCTCGAACTCTATCTTGTCGACGGCTTCATACGCGGCCGCCTTTGCCTCCGCAATGGTCTGGCCCAGAGCGGTAACGCCCAGGACTCGGCCGCCGCTGGTGACAATATTCCCGTTTTGCTCTTTGGTGCCGGCGTGAAATACCATGACGTCCTTAAGCTGCCGGACCTCTTCCAGGCCCGTAATCACCTTACCCTTCAGATAATCACCCGGGTACCCCCCCGAAGCCATGACCACGCAGACGGCCGGTCGCGGATCCCATTTGAGCGTAATCTCATCCAACTTGCCGTCACAGGTGGCCAGCAGCACTTCCAGCAGATCGCTTTTCAGCCGCATCAAGATTGGCTGGGTCTCGGGATCGCCGAACCGGACGTTGAACTCCAGCACCCTCGGTCCGCCGGCGGTCATCATCAGCCCCGCGTATAGAACGCCCTTGTAGGGCGTACCATTGCGATTCATGCCGTCTACAACCGGTACGAGGATCTCACGCACGATCTGATTCATCATATTTTCGGTAACGATCGGAGCGGGGCTGTAGGCCCCCATGCCGCCGGTGTTCGGTCCTGTATCGTCATCGCCGATGGGTTTGTGGTCTTGTGACGATTCCATGACATAGATGTTTCTGCCGTCCACGAAGGCTAATATGGAGGCTTCTTCGCCGAGCAGCTTGTCTTCGACGATGATCTTCTCTCCAGCCGAGCCGAACATCTTGTCCTGCATGATCTTTTCAGCCGCCAAGATGCCGTCCGCCGGATCGTCGCAGACGAAAACGCCCTTGCCCTTGGCCAGACCCGCCGCCTTAATTACCACCGGTTCGTCTCTGCTGGCGATGTAGGCTTTGGCATCGCTGAATCTGTCGAATGATCGGCCCTCGGCGGTGGAGACGCTGCTGGAGCGCATCAGTTGTTTTGCAAATGCTTTGTCGGCTTCAAGCTGGGCGGCTTTTCCGCTTGGGCCGAAGGCCTTGATACGGGCCGCCTCGAAGGCGTCGACGAGGCCAGCCGCGAGCGGGTCTTCCGGTCCGACCACCACAAGCTCGACGTTGTTCTGGCGCGCGAACTCCAAGAGCTTGCTCGTGTTATCCGCGTCGATAGGAACGTTTTGACCGCACTGAGCGGTGCCGGGATTACCCGGGGCGATGTAGAGCTTGGTGAGGTTCTTCGATTGAGCCAGTTTCCAGGCGATCGCGTGTTCACGCCCGCCACTGCCGATGAGCAATACATTCATTTACCACCTCGACCAACGTCCTATACTCTACTGTTCACGAGTGACTGAAAATCAAATAACGATGTTGCCCAGTCTATCAAACTGGTCCATCCGACTCAAGCCTTTTCGTTCGTCGTCTGAGTATCACTCAGAATCAGACAAAACGAAATGCTGAGGATTAGGGCGTCTTGTGCTCCGCTTCACAAAAAGACGGTCTCAATATCGAGTTTTCCTTTGATCGTGGCGGTGGAACGGTATAATGCGTGGGTGTGCATCGTCAATTTGGGAGCACAAATCCTTAAGGGGATCGAAGATGAGACGTAAGTGGGCCACTTTTTCGGCGCTGGTTTCTTTGTTTGCAGTTCTTGTTCTTGCCGGCTGCGGCGAACCCGTCCAATATCCTCAGATCGTGGATTCAGAGCGATCGTTGACCAGCACGCTCCCGCCTCAATACCGTATTGCCGGATCATCAGCCGAGGGTCGGCCGATGCTCTACCTCGTGCTTGGCGATGGCCCTGATGTAACCTTCATCCTCGCTACGATTCACGGCAACGAGGGCGCCGGGGCTCCGCTTGTGCGGCGCCTGGCAAGTCAGCTTCAACAAAACCGCCAGCTTCTGACGGGCCGGACGGTCGTCCTTTTGCCCGTGGCAAATCCCGACGGCTTGGTGTATGGCAAACGCCACAACGCCCACGACGTGGACTTGAATCGCAATTTCATCGCGGCCAACCGTCGCGGCGACGTCAACGGGGGATCGGAGGCACTTTCCGAGCCGGAGGCCCATGCCATCTATCAGATCATCCAGCAATACCACCCGAATCGCATCGTCAGCATCCACCAGCCTCTGACTTGCATTGACTACGACGGTCCCGGCAAACAAATAGCTAACCGGATGGCCCAATACTGTGATCTGCCCATAAAGAAGCTCGGCGCCCAGCCCGGCTCGCTCGGCTCATATGCGGGTGAGACCCTGGGCATTCCCATCATCACGTTCGAGATGCCCGCGAACGCCTCGGACCTCGACGCCAACGGCCTGTGGGCCAAGTATGGAAAGGCACTCCTCGCAGCGATCACTTACCCGAATCCGCCGTAGGGAGAATGTCGCTCAGAGTTTCGAGCGGATAGTCACAGAGGCCGTGAATGTCTAAGAACCTGATTTCATTGCTTTCCCTGGTTGCTCTTATATCCGCTGCGCAGGTCGCTAATGCTTCTGCCGGTCCCGCGACCTTGGCCGAAGCGACAGCTTGGCTCGAGGGCGAATCTCATCGTATGATCCGGGCCAGCAAACGCACAATGAGCGATGGCACGGCTGCGTTCCCGCCCCAGGTGGGAATCGGTTACGAGGCGTTCTGGCTGCGAGATTATGCCTACA
>CAYZAH010000202.1:0-6999 GCA_964475805.1 uncultured Pirellulales bacterium
GAAGGACGACATGATTAAGAGCAAGGGCGAGAGGATCAGGGCCAAGGAAGTGGAGAACAATATTTGCGGTATGGCGGGCGTCACCGAGGTCGCGGTGATTGGGCTGCCTGATGAGATCCTCGGCCAGGCCATCAAGGCCTACATCGTCCCGGCGGCGGATGCGGAGCTCACCGACAAGCAAGTCTTGAAGTACTGTGCCGAGCACATGGAGACTTTCATGGTCCCGAAGTACATCGAGTTCATGGACAGCTTGCCCAAGACACCCAACGGAAAGATCGACAAGAAGCAGCTCAAGGCAAGGGAGGAACCGAGCTTGTCTCGCTGATCCTCGCGGACCTGAGTGACATGTCAGACACAATTGTACAATCTGAAGATGCGACGCTGTTCGAGTCGTACGGCCGACTGATCAATCCGTCCTATCCTGCTTTCTTGAACAAGCTGGGATTGGACAGAGTGGCCGTCAAGGCCGAGGGTGCAACGATCACCGACTCGGCGGGCAAGACGTACATCGACTGCGTTGGCGGTTACGGCTTGTTCAACGTCGGTCACAACAACCCTCAGATCGTTCGGGCGCTCACCGATCAGTTGGCTCAACAACAATTGCTCACCAAGCCGCTCATCAGCGAGACCCAGGTGCGGATGGCGGAGCGCTTGGCGGAGATTGCCCCCGGGGAGCTTTGCTGCTCTTTCGTACTTAATAGTGGGTCTGAGGCGATTGACTGTGCCATCAAGTTAGTCCGGCTTCAACGCGGCGCCAAGACGATCATTACGGCGCAGAGGTCCTTTCACGGTCATACGTTCGGCGCGCTGACGGCCTCGGGCATTCCCGCTTTCAAGAGGGCGTTTCAGCCGCTCTTGCCGGGCTTTGTAAGCGTTCCATACGGTGACCTCGAAGCCCTCGAACGGTCGATTTCCGAGGAGACCGCTGCTATCTTGATTGAGCCTGTCCAGCACGAAGCGGGGATCGTCTTGCCATCGAAGGATTATCTGCAAGAGGTGCGGAAGCTCTGTGACCGGCACGACGTGATTCTCATGTTGGACGAGATCAAGACGGGCTTGGGCAAAACCGGCCGCATGTTCGCCTGCGAGCATTACGGGATTGTCCCGGACATCCTTGTCTTAGGTAAATCTCTGGGCGGTGGATTGATTCCGTGCGGAGCGGTTGTTGCCACGAGCGCCATGTGGAAGAAATTCGGGCTGAGCTTCCCGATGTCCGCCTCATCCTACGCGGGCAACGTGCTTGTCTGCCGGGCCGGCCTTGCAACAATCGAGTATATTCAAGGGGGCAATCTGCTCCAGGAGTGTGCGGAAAAGAGCGAGACTCTGCTTCGTTCATTCAGAGAGTTGTCTGGGCGGTATCCCGAGATCTTGCGTTCCGCTAACGGCTTGGGGCTGCTTATCGGCATCGAAACACGAGGGGGGAAAGTGGCGCTTGAGTTAGCGCGAAAAATGATCGAACGCGGTGTTCTGATGGTTCCGGCCTTCGGCAATTCATCTGTGCTGATGGTGGAGCCGCCGCTTGTCATATCCTTTAAGCAGGTTGATGCGGTTATTGATGCGTTCGCACAAGCGTGCGCAGAGATGAGTCGTACTGAGTGAGATTAGGGAGTACTTCATGCAAACGTGTAAGAAATGTGTACTGAACGAACGATTCCCGGGGATCAGCTTCGACGACGAGGGCGTGTGCAACTTTTGTCGTACGACAAAGAGCGTGGATCGGCGACTCGAAATACGGGAGAAGTATGAAGCTAAATTCCGGCAACTGATCGAAGAGCACAAAGGCAAAGGGAGCTATGATTGCCTGGTGGCCTACAGTGGGGGCAAGGACAGTACGTACACGCTCCATTTGCTGCGTGAGCGCTACGACCTCCGGTGCCTGGCGTTTTCGTTTGACAACTGGTTTCAGTCGGAGACCGCCAGGCGAAATATCCGGGCCGTCTTGCGCAACATCAACGTGGATCACTGGACCGTCACGCCTAACTTCGAGAGCATGAGAAAAATCGTAGTGTCTTCCGCGTCGGATGATTTGTACTCCGCCAAAGCTCTTGTCAGGGCGTCGAGTGTGTGCACGAGCTGCATTTCGATGGTACGTTTCATCGGATTTCGACTCACGATCGAACAGGAGATTCCCTTCCTTGTGTTCGGGATGTCACCGGGTCAGGCGCCGATTGCCACGGCGGTCGTGAAGACGAACGCACAGATGGTCAAAGCCATGCAGGAAAACCTGCTCCGGCCTTTGGAAGCTCGGCTGGGCGGTATCGTCAAGCCGGTCTTCCTGGAGCAAAGACACTTCGAAAAGGCGGATGCGTTCCCCTACAGCGTCAATCCGTTGGCTTTCACAGACTATGATGAGGACGTCATTCTCGAAACGGCGCGCCGTTACGGATGGAAAAAGCCCGACGATACGGATGCGAACTCTACGAACTGTCTGCTCAATGCATTCGCGAATCAGGTCCACCTCGATAAGTTCGGTATTAATCCATACGCCTATGAGATCGCGGAATTGGTTCGCACGGGATGCATGACGCGAGAGGAAGGTCTGGCCAGGCTCGAACGCCCTTTCCCGGCTGAACAAATTGCGGCGGTCAAAGAGCAACTCGGAATCGAATAATCCACGGCGGGTGTATTCTGCCGTGAAAGATGAGAAAAAAAGCGAAGGTAGTGAACGATAAAGTGTCTGCTGAAGAACGCCAAATCGAAGCCGTGATTCTCGTGGGGAGCCGTGACTTCGGGCGGTGTCCCTTGGCGTCGCGACTGACGACGGCGCTGTGGCCGGTCGCTGGAGAGCCCGTGCTCGAACGGCTCCTGAGCCATCTGGCCAACCAGGGTATTCGCCGAGTGGTCGTGTGTGCCAGTGAGAAAGGCTCGTTAGTAGCCGAATCAATAAAAGTGGACGAGCGTTTGGAATTGAGGTTCGTCGAGGAGTCGCTGCCTGTCGGTACAGCGGGATGCCTTCGCGATGCGGTCGGCGTTGATACAGATGCATTATTGTTGGTTTTCTCTGGCGGTATCATTTCTCCGCCGGAGGTCGATGTTCTCATAAATGCACATAACGAAGGTCGATCTGATTTGACCGTGCTGTTGAATCCGGGCGACGAGGAGGTTGGGCAGGCTGCTGAGATCTATGTTTGCGAACCCGGCGTCTTGAAGCACATACCTGAAGCCGGCTATGTTGATATTAAGGAGAGCCTAATCCCCGAGTTGCTCCGCGCCGGAAAGAGCGTTCATGCGGCGACTTTGCCCGAACACGTAGGGAACTTTCGAGACCGGGAAGGGTACTTGAATGCGATTGCCGACTATCTGGAACGCACTGCGGAATCGAAGGTGGATCCAACGTGTCCCGAGGGCGCAGCATGCGATGGCGTGCGGATCGCGGCTGGTGCAAAGGTCGATCCGGCGGCCAGAATTCGCGGCCCCGTCGTGGTGATGGACGGCGCGACCGTCTCGAAGGACGCGGTTGTTCTGGGACCGAGTATACTCGGACGCCGTGCGACCGTAGGCCGGGACAGTGTCGTTGCAGGCAGCGTTATCTGGGATGATGTGCAAATAGGCTCAGAGTGTGCGATTCGCCGGAGCGTGGTTGACTGCCGCGTCGTTGTGCGAGACGGCGCTCTCGTGGAAGAAACCGCTGCGGCGTTCGAGCGGAACGGCTTTTTGACGGATTTATCCGAGCGGACCGCCGATGCTACGAGACGCGGTGAGGTCAAATTGCATCAGTTCGTATTGTCGCAGCTTGGCCGAATCCTCAAAACTGTGCCGAGTGAGATTCGTCCCACGAAGAAAAGAGTACTGACCTACTTTGCGGCTGTCGTTCTGTTGGCTTCTTTGCTCTGGTCGTACAGGCCCGGCCTCGGAGATCTTTGGAATCTTTGGCACCGGAGCGATGAATACTCTGTCGGGATGATCGTTCCATTTCTTGCGATTTACGTCCTTTGGTCCAGGCGCAAAGTGTTTGCCGGCTGTCCGATCCGGCCGTCTGTTTGGGGACTGTTTTTCTTTATCGGTGCCCAGTTCGTTCGGTTTTTCGGCTTGTTCTTCATGTACAACTCCGCCGAAAGACTGTCCATCGTGCTGAGCACCGCCGGTATCGTGCTCCTGTTGTTCGGCTGGTCGGTTTTTCGCAAGGCGATTCCGATTCTGCTGTTCTTATGCCTGATGCTGCCTCCGCCAAATCTGATCCAAAATTATACCGTGCTGCATTTACAGCATTGGGCGACTTCGTCCGCCGTCTTCTGTCTCGAAATGATCGGTTGCGGAGTGATGCAGGAGGGCAACACGATTCACATCGGTCAGAGAAGCGTCGAGGTAGCCTACGCATGCAACGGCCTAAGAATGATAACGGCCTTTTTTGTGATCAGCGGCCTGGTCGTCCTGCTGGTTAACCGCGCCTGGTGGGAGAAGCTGATTATTCTTATCTCGAGCCTGCCGATCGCACTGCTATGCAATACCGCACGGCTCACGGTAACGGCGTTTGCACTGACCAAGCTAAAAGGCCAGTTCTGGGATGACTTGTTCCACGACTTTGGCGGATACGCGATGATGCCACTAGCGCTGGCCGTGATCGTTGGAGAACTCTGGCTGTTGATGAAGCTAACCACACTTCCCGATCCGGAAGATGCAATCATAATCACACGCCAAAGAGCGTGAGATACCGTGCATAAAGGTCCATTTTGGAAGACACGCCGAAATGGTCCCGAGAAGACGACGAAAGTCCGAAACCATAATTGAAGGAAGAACGCAATGAACGAAATAGAGAGATATCAAGAGCCGGCGGTTGGACAAGAAGTGCTTGATTGGCAGGTTCCGCCCACCTCTGAGGGCCAGGCCGCTTCAGATTTGGTGGGGGGGATTGCCCGCCGCTGGTACATCGTGCTGCTGGTGTTTCTACTTCTGACCGCCGCGGGTGCGCCCGCCATCTGGCTGTTGGTCAAGCCGGAATATGAAGTAGTCGGCGCGGTCAGAGTCGCTCCCGTCCAGGAGAGAATCATCGACGGCACAGCGGACCCGGGAGAAATATCGGATTATGAGCGATTCATGAATACCGAGGCCGAAAAGATCACCAGTAACGCCGTTGTGCAGAGAGTTGCGGATGATCTGGTGGACAAGAAACTGACCTATTTTGAGAAAAAGCCGCTCGGTCTCATCGAGCAATGGCAGGAGAAGCTTCTGGGTCCCTCTCCTGAGATGGACCCGGCGTTGAAGCTGAAGAGGGCCATCGTGGGCAGTAAGAGAATCACCGTTGCCGCGGACAAAAAGCAAGAGCTCATTAAGGTCAGCATGCTCTACTCGAATCCCGAAGAGGCCAAGCAGATTGTCAATGCGTTCCTCAAGGCGTACATGGACATCGAGGTGGTCAGCGCGGGTGAAGATGAAAACCGGCAATTAGGCACCCTGGAAAGCTCACGTGAGCGCCTCGCCGGGGATATCAAGAATTACCGGAAGCAGATCGTCGAGTTGGCGAAAGAGGACGGAAAAAACGACGACCTGGAACAGCGACGTGCGTTAAAGCAACAACGCCTTGCCGATCTGCAATCGGAAATCATGACGGCGCAGGGGGACAGACTCAAGCTCGAGTCCGAAGTGAGACTGCTCGAGCGCACGAAACAGCAGCCGCTCGCACAGGAGCAACTGCTCGATTTGCGGCAAAGGGCCATCAACGAGGACCCCGCCGTCTCGAAGTTCGCGGAGGACGTGACCGAACTGGAGCGCGAGCTCATCGACGCCAAGCAGAAGTACGCTGACACGAACCCGGAAATCGGCACCATGACGAGGAAGCTGGAGCGTCTCCAGGAGCGTCTCAAAGAACTGAAGCAGGAGGTCGGCGAGGCGTTTGATACGCTGATAGCCAAACAGGCGGCGGAGACCGGGGACAGGAAGCTTGCCGAGCTGCGAAACAGGTTGGATCAGGCCAAGGAATACGAACAGAGCCTTCGCGATGCCATGCAGAAGGAAGACGCGGAAAACATCCGTCTCGGAGGCAAGCAACTGGAGATCGAAGAATTACAGGCCAATCTGAAACTGACGGAAGACAGATATGAGACGGTGCTCGCGCGTATCCAGGACCTGGAACTGCTGCGTAAGCGCCCGGCAAGGATCTCCATCTGCTATCAAGCGGACATCGCCTCGATTAATGACAAACGCGTAAAGTTCACGGCGGCCTTGATATTCGGTGCGTTCGTTCTCGGTGCGGGACTGGCCTATCTCAGAGATCGGGCCGATCAACGCCTTCGGACTCCCGACGACGTGGCCAAGCGCATTGGCATTCGAATCATCGGGACCACCACGAGCCTGGACACTGTCAAGCCGGCTTTGCTTCCGGAGCAGATCGTCGGAGACTACCAGACCATCCGGGCCAACCTCAAGCTCTTGGGCGGCAACAAGATTCCCAGGAAGCTGGTAGTCACCAGTCCGGGCATGAGAGAAGGCAAGACGACCTTTGCTGTGAACCTGGCCACCAGTATGGCCGAATCCGGCTTGAAGGTCCTGCTCATCGACGGTGACCTGAGAAAACCCGACGTGGCACGACTGTTGAATCTGCCCGAGGGGTCCCGGGGGCTCCAGGATGTTCTGTGCGGCGTCAAGCTCGAACAGGCGGTCTACTCTGTGGCCGCAACGGGGCTCGACGTGCTCGCGGCAGATTTCACTGATGCCACGGAAGCCTACGAGATGCTGGCCCAGCCTTCGATGGCCAGAATCATCAACATGATTAGCCGGAAGTACGACCACGTAATCGTGGATACGCCGCCCGTGCTGGGTTTTCCGGATGCCCTGATGTGGGCGAAGATCGGAGACGCGGCGATCCTGGTCAGCTACGCGGGGCATACAACTATGCCCGACTTGCGGGAGGCGAAAGAACGACTGGCTCAAATAGGCGTCAAAGTGCTGGGGACCGTACTGAGCAGTGTCCAGGCCGGGCACGGCTACTACCGTCACGGGCACAGTTACTACGCGCAGGTCAGAGATTCAGCCAGAGTCTCTCGAAGAAAACTGATGTTCTCG
>CAYZAH010000203.1:0-2892 GCA_964475805.1 uncultured Pirellulales bacterium
TTGCACATCTCCGAACAGTAGTATTTGCTCATCGGTGTCAGCATCGCGGCGAATCGCTTATACTTTCGCGAATCATTTTTGATCTGCTTGGCTTCGGCCTTGTCCTCAGGTGGTGTTTCGAGTTGTTTAAGGAGTCCGATCTCCAAATCCACCACGCGCGACGTCTCGTACAACAATGCGCGTCCGGCCTCAA
Source organism: uncultured Pirellulales bacterium (assembly GCA_964475805.1). GTDB lineage: Bacteria > Planctomycetota > Phycisphaerae > Sedimentisphaerales > Anaerobacaceae > JAFGTG01. Next base: position 194 of record CAYZAH010000203.1, read on the forward strand.
TCGCGATCTTCATGTCGATGAGCATGTCGCGTACGGCGGGTAGCTTTTCGATCACCACGCCGAACTGCCTCCGGGTCGCGGCGTAATCGCGGGCGACGCGGTACGCAGCCTCGGCAATCCCCATCGACTGGCCGGCAATGCCGATCCGCGCGCCGTTCATCAGGCTCATCACGTAGGTGATCAAACCCCGCTGGCGCTCGCCGATCAGCTTGGCGGGGGCGTCGTTGAAGAACAGCTCGCACGTAGGACTGCCGTGGATGCCGAGCTTATCTTCCAGCCGGCGGACCTTGACCCAGGGGCCGCGCTCGACTAAGTACAGGCTCAGACCCCGCCCGTCGGAAATATCGGGCTCGCTGCGCGCCAGCACGAGGAGAATCTCACCGCACCCGTTGGTGATGAACCGCTTGACGCCCCGCACGAACCAGTTGCCTTCGGCGTCCTGGTACACCCTGGCCGGCTTTTGTTTGTCCGGGTCGTGCCCCGAGACCTTGATGGATTGCAAGTCGGAGCCGGCGTCCGGCTCGGTCAGGACCATCGCTCCGGTGACCTTCCCAGCGGCAAAATCATGGAGGTACTGTTGCTTGATCTCCTCCGAGGCGAAGGCGTTGATCGTCTCGGCGATGCCCTGGAGGCCGAAGATGTTCATCAACGCCGCATCCGCCCGCGATAGAATTTCTATCGCCATCGAATAGACGAGATTTGGAAAGTTCAGCCCGCCAAAGCGATGGGGCAGGGTGAAGCCCATGACTTCTGCCTGGCCGAGCTTTTCAATTGCCTCGGCGGTGCCCTTGGGGCGCGTCACCAAGCCGTCTTCGTTCAGTACGTTGCCTTGGCGGTCCACGTCCTCGGCCCGCGGCGCGATGAACTCGGCGCAGAGTTGCCCGAGTGAATCAAGCACCATCTCGTAATTCTGAATTGCTTCTTCGGCATTCGCGGGGGCGTGTTCGAACTCCTCAGCAAACTTGAAGCCCTCTTCGCAAGCCGCCGCCGAAGCCGCCAGGTCGATATGCCTGAACAAGAACTGTATGTCGTAATTATCTCTGTAAAAATTGGCCATGCTCAATACTCGATTCTTGATACTCAATGTCATTGCGGGCGAACCGAAGCAATCTAATACGTGGCGAATGAGATTGCCGCGCCAACCTTTGGTTCGCTCGCAATGACAGGTTGGGTTCTATGTCTCTCGTCAGCTTTCCTTTATACCTTTTTCCTTGATCGACTTTATCATCATCGGCACGACTTGGTTCAGGTCGCCGACGATCTTGTAGTGGGCGACGTTAAAGATCGGCGCGTCGGGGTCACTGTTGATCGCGACGATCTTCTGACTCTGGGCCATACCCGCCTGGTGCTGAATCGCGCCGCTGATTCCCACGGCGATATACAGGCTCGGACGCACCGTCGTTCCCGTTTGGCCGACCTGGTGGTCATGATCGATAAAGCCCAGGTCCACCGCCGCTCGCGTCGCCGCCGGGGCTGCGCCGAGGCAGTTGGCCAGGTCCCAGATGAGCTTGAAATTGTCCTTGCTGCCGACGCCCGCACCACCGGCCACGATAAGCCGCGCCGCCTTGAGGTCCACCTTCTTCGGACGCTTATGCTCTTCCAAAATCTCCAGCGGCACATCCTGCTCGGCGAGTGTCACCTTCTCCTCGACGACCAGGCCTTTTCGACCCGCATCCAACTCGGGCATCGGCATGACGCCTTCGCGAACGGTCGCCATCTGCGGCCACCGGTCGAGATTGATAATCGTCGCGACGATATTCCCGCCGAAGGCCGGCCGAATCTGAAACAGCAGGTTCTTGTGCACCTTCTTGTCCTTGACCGTCTGGTGGTCACCGATCTGCAGGTCCGTACAGTCGGCCGTCAAACCCGCCTTCGTCGCGCTGGCGATCCGCGGTGCTAAGTCCCGCCCGGCTACTGTCGCCCCGTACAACACGACTTGCGGCTCGTGCTTATGAATCAGATCGTATATCACTTTCGCGTAGCTGTTCGTCTGGTACGCCCGCAGCATCGGGTGCTCGGCGACGTAAACCTTGTCCGCTCCATGATGAATGAGTGTTGTTGCCAGGTCCTTGACACCATCACCTAACAGAACGGCGGCCAGTTGTACGCCGAGGGTATCCGCCAAATGCCGGGCCTTGCTCATTAGTTCGAGCGGCGTATCCTCCAGCCGCTCCTCATGCTGCTCGGCAAAAATCCAAACCTCACCTTGTCTGTTCACTTCTATCATCGTGCCATTTCTCGTATTGCGTAGTTTCTGTCTTCCGTCTTCAGTCCACCGTTTTCTGTCTTCTGCCTTATGCTATGATCTTGTCGCTAATCAACTCGTGTATCATCCCGGCGATAGCCGCTTCGGTCGGCTCGATCTGTTTGGTCTCCTTCGCCGCTAAGACGACGCTCTGGATGCGATGGACCTTGGTGGGCGAGCCGCTCTGGCCGCACCAGCCCAGATCGGCCTCGATAACGTCCAGATTCCACTGCTTAATCAGCAATCCCTTTTCTTCCAACTGCCGGCACTTGCGTTCGAGGAGTTCTTTAATATCCTCTTCGCCGGCGTCGGGATTCTCCAATTTGATTCTTTGGGCCACCTCGATGGGCGCTAGGGCCTTTTTATACTTCATCATCTTTTTCGCCGCGGCTACTCTCGGCTCGTTGGCATCACCTACGACGGTGAGCAGAACGGGCAGGGCGGTTCGGACCTG
>CAYZAH010000203.1:2992-6928 GCA_964475805.1 uncultured Pirellulales bacterium
GCTCGTTGGCATCACCTACGACGGTGAGCAGAACGGGCAGGGCGGTTCGGACCTGCTGCCAGCCATTGCCGATATTCCGCCGGGCCGTGATGGTCTTGCCCTCAAGCTTTGTAAGCGCCTCGACGTAGGTGATCTGCGTGACGCCCAGTTTCTCCGCCAACTGCGGGCCAACCTGGGCGGTATCGCCGTCGATGGCCTGCCGGCCGCACAGGACGATGTCGTAATCAAGTTTCTTAACGGCGCAGCTCAGGATATAGCTGGTAGCGAGAGTATCGCTGGCCGCGCATCGCCGGTCGGTAATCAGGATAGCCTCGTCGGCTCCGCGATACAGCGCATCGCGAAGCACCGCACTGGCGGCGGGAAGGCCCATCGTCACGACGGTGATCCGGCCGCCGAACATATCTTTGATCTGCATCGCCAGTTCGAGCGCGTTCAGGTCTTCCGGATTGAAAATGGCCGGCAGGGCGGAACGTTTGACCGTCCCGTCGTCGTTCATCACGTCGCCCGTGATCCGCTTCGTATCCGGCACCTGCTTTATCAGCACAACGCAGTTATAACCCAATCGTTTTCTCCTTTGCCCCTTCGTGTTCTGCACGACTGAAGGTTAGGCACACTTCATCTTCGCAATAACATAGATTCCCGCTTTCGCGGGAATGACAGTTCGGCATACGACGTACACAATTCGGTATCGAGAGCGGATTGTAGTCGGATTCACGCCCAAGTCAAGACGAAAAGCACATCAGCAGATTAGTGAATCAGAGAATTGGCCGGCCGCTCCTCTGTCATTTCGACCGGAGGCCCGTCGAAGGCGAGCCGCAGCGGAGAAATCTGGATTCGGATTGGCAATCATTTCCGTTCGCAGCCAGATCTCTCGACTGCGCTCGAGATGACACAAAGGCTCAGTCCTCTTCTCCCTCCTTGTCGTCGGCCTCCAGGTCGTCCTGTGAGGATTGTCGGATATCTTCGATGACTTGCTTAGCTTCTTCTGCGCGGTCGGCCGGAACGAGCACCCGCGGCACCATGCCGTCGAGGCATAGCATCCCTTGCAGGTTCTCGTTGGCGATCTGAACCGGAATACCCGCTGACTCAAGATTCGCCTTCATCAGATAAGCGAACGTAATATCGCTCGCCGCAAAGATTTCCACATATTCACCCATAGAACCACCTCTATCGAAGCAATGATACTAACCTCAACTCGTGATTGTACCGTGTGTCGGCCCTTTCAGCAAGAGACGGACGGGACAGTTCAAGGGAAAAGAGAAAAGTCATGACGGGAGAGAGGCAAGCGAATATCAAACAAGGAGTGTCGAATGCCGAAGTGCATCGATACACGACTTGCGATAGACGCGGTATGTATCTTCAGATCAGAACTGAAATGGTCTACTTCGCGGGGCGAAAGGCCGATCCGTTTCGCTTTTTGCTCTATCGTTAAAGATGTGGTTTTGAAGTATTCATGGGCGTTTCGACAGGTTCGCCGTCGCGGCTGAATTCAGCTATATCGTCGACCATTTTTGCGTAGGAGAGCAATTGCAGTCGGGCAAGTTCGTAGTGCTGTCTGAGGAGGCATATCGTCTTGGTGTACCATCGCTGCGAAACAATGATTTCCTCTCGAAATAGGGACGTCGCCCCAGCAGGGTCTTCGGACATTGTAGGGAACACGTTGTGGTCGTTGACCATAGCGCTCAATCTTGCTGCTCGCAAATCCAGCGGCTTATCGAGAACCTCTGGGAGGTTTGCCTCCAGGAACCTGTCAACCGTTTCGAGTGTCTTTCGAGCACGTTCAGCTTTCAAGTGGGCTTTGGCCTCAGGGTAGGCCGGACACAACATGATCTCGCTAAGCTCGCGAATATCATCGGTCGGTGTGTAGTCCAAGAGTCCGGCGGCGAATTCAATATCGTAGTCCAAACGGAGGTTCATGGCGTTGACGAAGTCTCTTCCGAACATGCGATAGATGTGTGAATGGGCGGTTTCTTTCTCGGGCGAGAATATATTTCTGAACAACGTGCGTCTGGCTTGTCGCACGTTTTCGCGCACGTCGTTGCCGCGATCGTCAAACATTTGGGCAATCAACAGATCGTTCCCCTTATCGTTCCAGAGAAAATGCTGCGCATCAAAGAACGCCGGCTCAGCCGGCCGGGAGTACTTCTTGTTCATCTTTGCCATGAGAGAACCGACGCTCGTGCCAATCTTCTTCATGGTCAAGACGTGCCAAAGCGGAGCCGGATGGCCGAACAGAGTTTCCAGGAACTTGACCTTCCAATTGATTCCGACGGACTGCCGAATGGCCCGGATGGTTTTGTTAGCGGCAAATTGCTCGTGGATTTTGCTGTCGTTGGCGGTGAAGAACGCCCCGTCATACCAGTCTTCGAGCAGGGACAGATCGCAGCCGCAGAGAGCTTCCTGGAACCTTTGAGGCAAAGGGCGTGGCACGGCGAAGCCGGCTGTGGCGATGAAGCCCTCCTTCGTTACCGGCAGCTTCCGCGACACGGGGCGAAAACTCGCGACATATTCCACCAGTTCATCTACATTGTCATCGGTGATTCCAAAGTGCTCTCGGCATTGCGGGTCCAGACGTGCAAGGAACTCCCGGAGCTTTGCGTGGTTGCAGGCGGTCCGTTCGGCCTCATCCGTATCGAGGGAGGGATTTTGAAGTCGGGCCTCATACTTGAATACTCTTTCCCACAGGACCTCGAGGTGCTGGTTCATGTCGGCCTTCTTGCGGTCCTCCATGAGGTTCATACTATTGGCATCCGCAAGGAGGATACGCTCGGAGCTGAACATATTCGATACACATTCCAGGAAGTTGCCTAAGCCGAGCGTGGAGAGAGCGACGAGCGCCGGGATGGCCGCCATCTTGAGATTTGCGTGCGGCAAATGCTTACTGAAAAAGGAACCGCCGACCAGCTTGACAAGCATGACGCTTCCGCAGATCACGATAGCCAGAGTCGTGTACCTGACGCCGCGCCGCTTGAGGCCTCGTCCCAGCAGATACAGAACCTGGGCAAAACCGACCACGCGACGATAATCTTGGAGCCTTGCCATGCGCTTTTTGTAACCGATGGACCGTAGCGCAAGCAAGAAAAAGGTTAGTTTGGGTAAACGTGCTTGATACGATACACCTTGTTCCGGCTTGAGACGATAGGCCGCGTCGAACGCTCACTCTCTTCACCGTTGTTGTTATGGGATGCGACGGGCGATAGACCCGTTTTCAATGTTAGAAAACAGTTAAACCCGGCGGAGCAAAAGGCCGATTTGGTGATTGAGCATACTTTCTATGAGGAAAGTGCAAATTTTCCTTTGACAATAACGGGGTCGGACCGATAATTGGGGCCATTGAATTTGTTATCGGCTGTAACAAAAAGCCAACGAGTTGACACAGCGGCGAATGCATTTCGGTCTGTCTGAGTCGTACCCATGACAAACGAGACGAATTACGATACGGTGTTTGGTAAGATGGCCGTCGAGCACGGTCTGTGCACCGATGAGGAGCTGCGCCATTCGCTGACGGAGCTGGAGGCCCGCAAGGCGATCAGCCCCGTCATTCTCAAAGACCTGATGATCGAACTCGGGTTCGTCACGACCACCCAGGCCGAGCGCCTAAAAGAGGACATTAAAGAGAGCAAGGTCACGGTCAAGAAGATCCCCGGCTACAAGATCCAGGGCAAGCTCGGCGCCGGGGCGATGGCGGTCGTCTACAAGGCCAAGCAGTTGAGTCTGAACCGGACCGTGGCGATCAAGGTCCTGCCGAAGCGCTTCAGCGAGAATCCGGAATATGTCGAGCGGTTCTACAAAGAAGGACAGGCGGCCGGAAGGCTCAATCATCCGAACATCGTCCAGGCCATCGACGTCGGCGAGGCGGGGGGGTACCACTACTTCGTCATGGAGTACGTCGAGGGCAAGACCATCGCCGACGATCTGGTCGGCGGGGCCGCGTTC
>CAYZAH010000204.1:0-6912 GCA_964475805.1 uncultured Pirellulales bacterium
AATACGGGATGCTTTGACTTTCGGGTCAAGGTGGACGATGAGCTTATCCTGAAGCTGTACCATGAATGGCGCCAAATCGGTCCGGATTACTTCGGAGACTATTATCCCCTGACGGATTATAGCTTGTCGGAGGGCGTCTGGATGGCTTGGCAGTTTAACCGGGCCGAAAAAGGAGAGGGATTCGTACAGGCGTTTCGCAGGCAAGAGAGTGTCTACTCGGCCGCTCAGTTGAAACTGCGAGGATTGGACCCTGAGGCGACTTATGTCTTGAAGGACTACGACGTACCTGGCACGACCTCGTCGAGTGGCCGGGACTTGATGGAAAAAGGGCTTGCTATCACTATCCCCAAGGCACCCGGAGCGGTTACGATCAAATACTCAATCAAGAAATGAAAAAGTGCTATGCATCAAGGCGAGAGGCCATTCACCCGGTGCGCTTTAGGTCCTGCTGTGCCCAGATCGCAAGGGCGGCGCCTGCCAGCAAAGCCGTGCCGAACAGCAACTGAACGCCATTCAGCGACTCTCCGAAAACGACGTTGGAGATTCCCAGGACGACGAACGGCTGGGCCAGAATCACCAGGGCGGGGATCGTAGCCCCGATACGTTTCATCGCGGCGTAGTACATCGTATGCGCCATTGCGATGGCCGTTACGGCGGAAATCACGATGCAAGCCCATTGCCAGGCACCCAGTCGTACCGAGGCACCTAACTGGCCGAAAGGAAGGGCAAATAGCGCAAGCCCGGCAACCGTGTAGAGGCTAATCACTGAGAAGCCCTGGCGAGAGTCGATATCCCGGAAGGCGATCTTCGCTGAGACCGTGTAGATCCCCCACGTGAAAGCCGCGAATAGGGCGATAATGATGCCTTTGATGGTCCCGGCCTCGGCGAGATCCACTTTGTAGTACATCACGCCAATCAACCCGACAGCCGATAGAACCAGTCCCAGCCGGAAGCGGCTGCTCCGGACCAACGGCCTCTCTTCCGGAAAAAGAACGAATGAAAAGGCCGCAACCCAGAAGATGTTCGTTTTGGTCAGCAAGACCATGAAGGCCGGGCCGACGTAGTAGAACGCCGCCGCCCACAGGCTTTGCATAATCACATTGGCGGCGCCGGGCACAATCGCCCTCCGCCAGACTCTTGCGTCGAGCCGCTTTGCCCTGATCGAAAGAAGAAGAAATGGTAGCCAAAACAGGGCCGCGACCGAGTAGCGCAGCAGGTTTTGCGTCCACGAGTCCAAAGACCCGGTCAGGTATTTTATGAAGATCGGCCCCAACGACCAGAAGGTCAGGGCGCCAAGGCAGGAGGCCGTCGCGGTGAGGTCTATTCTTCCAGCATCAGAATTTTCACGCACAGGAACGCTCCCTGTGTCGCAGCATTTCGATGGCGATCTTTGCCACCTCGTCGCGGGCTTTCTTCTGAGCCAAAGGTGTGGTGAGCTCCGTAAGCTCGCGGCTGAGCTGAGCGAGCGTGCCGTTGCCTGCAATGAGCCGCTCGATACTCTCCACAATGGGATCTATCGAACTGAAATAGGGCATGAACTCGGGCACTAACTCCTTTCCGCTCAGGATGTTAACCAAAGACAGGTACTTCGTTTTGACGAGCCGGCGACCGAACACGTGCCACAATATCTTGCTGGACTGGTACATGATCACCATCGGGCAGCCGGCCGCCGCGACCTCGAGGGTAGCGCTGCCGCTGGCGACGATGGAGAAATCAGCCGCACCGGCGGTTTTGTAGACGGAATCGACGCTGTACTGACATTCGAAGCCGGGAATTTGGGCCGCCCGGAGAATGCGTTCCCGCCTCGAATCCACCGCCACGGCTGTAAAGCTCACCGCCGGGTACTTCTTCTTGATTCGCACTGCTATTTCCTGCATGGGACGCCAGAGCGAATCGATCTCCGCCGGACGCGAGCCGGGCATAATGGCAAACCGTGCGTTCTTCACGTCGAAATTCGCGTATCTCTCGTGGCGAGCCGGGTCGATCTGCAACTTGTCCAGGAGCGGATTGCCTACAAAAACGGCGTCTACGCCTCTGCTTGTGAACCAGTCCTCCTCGAAAGGTAACAGGCAACAGAGCTTGTCGCACCGTTTGCGGAGCTTACCGATGCGCCAGCCGCCCCAGGCCCAAAGCTGGGGCGCGACGTAGAAAAGCGTCTGTACGCCAGCTTTCTTGGCGGCTTTTGCCACGTGAAAATTGAACGAAGGCGAATCGCAGACGATGACGAGATCGAGGTTAGCCGTCTTTATGAAATGATTGATCCGTCGGATAAGTCGATAGTAGCCCACGACCTGGGTGAAGGCTTTGTAGATCATGGCGGCTCGATCCACTGTGCTGTCCAACAGTTCGCAACCGGCCTCGGCCATTTTCGGGCCGCCCACACCCATAAACTCAAAGGCGTAACCCCTTTGGCGCAGAGCGGCGATCAACCCCGCACAATGGGCGTCCGCGCTTGGCTCGGCGGCACTAACAAAAACACGATATGGTCTGTTCCGACCCGGCATAGGCGTTCTTGTTAACAACATTTCGCAAAAACGGCAATAGTAATCTGGGCCATCGCGATCACCGGGCGTGAGGGGAGAAAACGTCAGCAATCTGCGATTTTTGCGAATTTTCTTGCCCTTTTCTTGCAAGGATGTATAATACTTTATAGTGGTTTCCGGAATGAGGCATAGAAAAAGAGGGAAAGGACGTACCCATTTTTGCACGGGATGATTTTATGCCCTGATCGGAAGAATCGCTGTCGTTATGCGCTCGGTGCGCCATCACGTCGTTAGTCTTTTTCTTGAGGAGGAGTAGTAAGATGAAAAGCGAGAGTCAATCACCTCGACTGGGAACACAACGTGGACAGGATTTCGGCCGGGACGGCTCGAACTTCGGCGCAAGTCCGCCCGTCAGTGGATTCAGGTGGAATCATATGCTCGTTTTCGCGGTGGCAATTCTGGTTTTGGTGTGTCTGGCTCTTCCCGTTTGCGGGCAGTCGGAGTCCGGTACATGGGGGATTTTGGCTGTACACGAGAAAGAATACACTTCCAACGATACGCCCAAAGACATCCCGGGTGTGGGAACCGAAACATCGACCCTGACCATTGAAGATACCGGCGCCATCAGCGATGTGAATGTAAAAGTCAACATCACACACCCGTACGACGCCGACCTGGACGTATATCTCATCGCCCCGGACGGCACACGCATCGAGTTATTCACGGACGTCGGAGTCCTCTCGGAGGATTTCGTTGACACGATACTCGACAACGAGGCATCGCAGTCCATCACCGACGGCAGGGGTCCATTCACCGGCTCATATCGTCCGGAAGGGGATCTCACCGTGCTGAACGGCAAGAACGTCGAAGGTACGTGGACCCTTGAAGTTACGGACGACTGGGGCCTCAGCCGGGTGGGAACTCTCAACGCTTGGTCGTTGATCGCCACGATCGGGGTTGCGGAACCACTTGCCGCCCCGGTGATTCAAGCCGAAGCCAGTGTCCCGGGAGATATCCTGGATACGATCTTTTGGGATGACCTCGGCGGGATCACCCAATATGACTGCAATACGCCGGAAGCGATTCCCGATCAAGGCACGCTCGCATCAGAGTTGGTGATTGACGACGCCGGGACCATTGAAGATCTGAACGTCCTGGTGAATATCAGTCATCCTCTGGATTCAGACCTGGACGTGTTTCTCGTCGCACCCGACGGCCAGACACGAATCGAGTTGTTCACGGACGTTGGAGCATCGGGCGATGATTTCGAGGACACGATACTCGACGATGAGGCACCAACCCCGATCACGGAAGGTTCCGCTCCGTTTGCTGGGTCGTATCGTCCGGAAGGCAACCTATCCGAGTTGATCGGGAAGACCATCTGCGGGACCTGTACGCTCGAAATCACCGACGATTCATATCTGTCTTCGGGGACTTTGAATTCGTGGTCGCTGATTGCCGATCTCGCAGACGTTGCCTACGACGCCCAGTGTGCCGGCGACGCCGATTTCAGTAACATCGCCGCCGACAGCGGTTGGATGACGAATACAAGCTACACATTCACCGGACTGAATCAGGGCAAAAAGTACTGGTATCGGGCTAAGGCTCGTCCAATCGAGTCATGGTTTCAGACCGACCAACCGAGCTTCGAGAAAGGCACATTGACCGATACGCAAGCCACGGAACAGGGCGACGTTACGCTGGCGGGTGGCGGCGGTGGCACAGGTTCTGAACTCCACGTCATCACCAGCCCTGGCTTTGAATCGCTCGACGGATGGTCTGGGGGCGCGACGACCCCCGATATCGTCGTTGGTCGTGCTCGAGGTATGTGGGAGTCCGAAGGTCAATGGGCGGGCATCACAAGATTCTCCTTCGACAATAGCTTCTACTTCCCAGGCGATTTTGGGTTTCTGGTGCAGTCCGTCGATTTGACGGGAGTAGACGCGCTGGTATTTGACTGGGCCAGTTGGGGATTCGCGGATCTACTGGAGGCGGCGGTCTTTATCGGTGATACGCAGGTCTGGGACGGCATGGGAACGGACGCCTCCATATACCCGCCGGACTACATATCGGCAAAGTATGATGAGTCGATAGACGTTTCAGCGTTCGAAGGCGTACAAGACCTGGGACTCGTGGTCTATAGCATGATGTTCGGACCTTTTGACGCCGCGATACTCTGGGACAACCTTCGGACCTACGGTCCGGCTGGCTATGATCCCGCCGGCCAGATCGTCTCGACCCGGATCAGCATTGGTGAAGCGGACACATGGGGCGTCCTGTCGGCCAGCACGACAACACCGAACGGCACGGAGCTGACTCTCGACATATTGCCGGCCGAAGGCTCGGACCCGATCCCGGGCTACGCGGATATCCCCAGCGGAACCGACATTTCTGATCTTGTGGAGAAGACAATCCGGCTGCGGGCGAATCTCTCGACGAGCGACGGGGCTATCACGCCCATATTGCATGACTGGTCCATCACCTACACGGACGCCGCTCGCGAAAGCGAATGGTCCAATGTGGTGTCCTCGAAGGCCAACTAAGCGGCATTGGGAATATCTGTGCAGCGAAGCCGGAATGCTATGAACTGCCACCCGTCGTTTTCCGACGGCTGGGTGGCAGTCTCATCCCGATTGCGTTAACCGGGGCAAAGTGCGAGTTTTTATCTTTCTGCTCTTGACTTGCCGTTCCCAAGGGTGTAACATATATCCCGTGTGATCAGCGATGTCGTTCAGGATGAAGCGAAGTCGGTCCGGCAAATGGTGAGTATTGCCAATGGAGGCTTTAGGAACGGAACGGAATGTCTGAAGCGTATGACAGCATTCCAGGAAAAAGCGGCAGGACGCAAGTCCATGAAAGAGTAGGATTGGCTGCAGAGTTGTTTGGCAAGTACGGCGACGAGATTCTTGCCGTGATTCGCTTCAACGTTGACGATCAGTCAAGAGCCAACGACATTTTTCAGGATTTTTTCGTCGCCCTCGTGCGTAAGCCTGTCCCGACATATGTCCAAGATGTTAGGAGATATCTCTACCAGGCTGTTACGAATGACGTTATCGACTTTTCACGTCGAGTCAGGAATCGTCAGAACAATGCGCAAAAATATGCGTATAGTTGCCGATCGTACGCCGCACAGGAGAATCCGCAGGACATAGCTATTCAGGCGGAAGAAGTGCAAAGGATGTTACACTTGATTGAAAGCCACTTGCCCAAGCGCGAAGCCACGGTACTAATGAACCGCTGTGGCAACGGCCTGAGCACGTCGGATACCGCTGAAAGATTGCGCTTGACGAAAAGGACCGTTTCTCACTATCTTTCTATAGCGATGAAAAAGATGCGCCGATTGATATCTAAGAATGGGGGTGTACTCGAATGATCTCCCAAAACCCTTATTCCAACTGTATGAGTGCCCGGCTATACTACTACGATTTTCTTAGCGAAGAAAACAAAGAAGGCATTCCGGAAAGCACGCTCAATCACATCTTGAACTGTCCGGATTGCCGGGCCGAAATCAAGCGGCTGGAGGCGATTCTTGCGAACCTGGACGAGAAGGTCGAAGACCAGCAAAGCCAGCGGAATTCCGCAATCACCTGCCTTCTGAAGCTCCACTTTGCCTACGTGGACGAGCCGGTCACGTGTAGCATGGTCAAGCCGTTTCTGGCGAGCTTGGCGGACCCGGTCTTGCAGTTACTGATACCGACGCCCATCACTAAACATATTGATGAATGCCGAAATTGCCGCACCGATTTACACACGCTGAAGAACCTGCACCTGACGCACAAACAGTTGTGCCGCCTGGGCCAGCTTGTGGCCGAAGAGCGGCCCACAAACGGCGTGAGTTGTGCCGAGGCGAGGGAAGCCATCCCGACCGTCGCCTCCATGGCCTTCAAGCAGACGAACGCCGATATCCTGCGGCACTTGTCTACCTGCCCTGACTGCCGGAAGGAACTGTCCCGTCACCGCGAAGAGCTTCGCCAAAATCTGCCGAGTGACGGGAAGGGTAACGACACTATCCCCTGCCAAGCCGTCCTACCCAGTGACGTTTATGACTACGCTTTGCCTTACGGAATCGATCCGGCCAACGACGAATACGCCAAGTTTCGAGCGCCTCTGGCCTCACATGTAAGCGGCTGTCCGGCCTGTCTGGCAAAAATCCAGAACCTACAGAGAACGATCTACGACATCACCGAGCGGCCCGAATCCGATGTCGTTACCGTCTACAACCTCGAAGAACCCGCCCTGCCGGGCGCGGAGGTTCGCGGGGATCGCACGCGGCCGGTGCGACGCATCAACTTCACGGCGGCCCGATTGAAACAGGCTGCCTGGTCACCCGCCGTCAGGCCCTGGCTCAAGGCGGGCATCGCGGCGGCTCTCGTGCTGGCAGCCTGGATGCTAATTCCCCCCGGCCCAACGGTCGAAGCCGTCTCGCTAA
>CAYZAH010000205.1:0-6907 GCA_964475805.1 uncultured Pirellulales bacterium
GACCAAAGCCGCGTTGAGGTCCGGCTCCTTGATTTCGATCACGTTCACGTTAATGGCTCGACCCGTCATATCTTCGAGCTCTTCACGCAATTTATCCACTTCACCGCCTCTGGGACCGATGACAACGCCCGGGCGAGCGCTGTGCAGGGTAACTTTCACTTCGTTACGCGTCCGAACGATCTCGGTTTTCGCAACAGCCCCCTTGGGCATTCGACGATTAAACTTCTCGTCGATAAACCGGCGAATCTTCTGGTCCTCGACGAGAAAATCACCGTAGTTAGCCTTCGGGGCAAACCACGTGCTTTGCCACCCAAGCGTTACTCCCGTCCTGAAACCCGTTGGCGATACTTTTTGACCCATAATCTCGTGTCTCGTACTACTATTCTACGGTTAGCACTTCTCCTATGCCTGTGTGACGGTTACATGTATGTGACAGGCCTTCTTGCGAATGGGATGTGCCCGACCTCGATCTTTCGGCATCCATCGCTTCGTGCCGATACGAACGCCGGCGTCGTCAACGCGAGCACTGCTCACATATAGGTTGTCCACGTCCGCTTGCTGTTCGTCCGCGTCCGCAACGGCGCTCTTGAGAACCTTGTCGACCATCGTCGCCGCGCGTTTCCTGGTGAACTTCAAAACGTCCATCGCATCCTGGACGCTTCGACCAGCAATCAACTCAGTGACCAAACGAGCCTTCCGTGCCGAAATGGGAGCATAACGATAGGAAGAATGCCAGGCAACCAAATCGTTCACCTCAGCGGACAAGGCAGTGGCCAAACGACGAATATCCTCCGCCCCCGGCTGCGGCTTGAGAAGGCCTTTCTTCCAATTCTTAACAGCCGTTGCGGCCTTTTGCTGGTCGAAACCGCCCCGGGCGAGGTGGTCGGCCAAGGCATCCACAGTCGTCTGCCGTTCCTGGCAAAGCTCTCTTAATTTATCAGCACTTAACATATGACCTTCAACTGCTCCAGATCACTCATACCACAAATCGCATGATGTATCACATCTTCATCACTCGAACGCCCGGCTCGTGCCTCAGAGTGACAGCATACACTCCGTTTCTCACTATTTGATCTTCTTGCTCGAATGTCCTTTGAACATCCTCGTGGGCGAAAATTCACCCAACTTATGCCCCACCATGTCCTCAGTGACAAAGACTTTGTGAAACATCTTGCCATTGTGAACAAGAAAAGTAAACCCCACGAATTCCGGAACGATTGTGCATTTTCGCGCCCACGTCTTAATCGGATCACGGGCGCCGGAAGCTACCTGCCTGTTGACCTTGGCAAACACCTTGTCATCCACATACGGTCCTTTTTTTAGCGATCTTCCCATGTCTTTCGTCTCATGTATCCGCCTCGCGGCATATCAGACGCCGCCCAGCGAGATTACAGGGATAGTTGTTTCTGTCTCTTGCTCTTTCGCCTTCGAATAATCCTCTTGTTGCTCGGATTTCTTGGATTTCGTGTCTTCCCCCCCTTGGCGGGAACACCCGTCGGAGAGCACGGGTGGCGTCCACCGTTCGACCTGCCCTCTCCGCCGCCCATCGGATGAGCCACGGGATTCATCGCCTTTCCTCTTACGTGGGGCCTTCGTCCCATGTGCCTCGTCCGGCCCGCTTTACCGATTCGCACGTTCTGATGATCGGGATTGCTCAGCCGGCCGACTGTCGCTCGACATTCCTTGCGAATCATCCGCATCTCGCCGCTCGGTAGAACAACCGTGATCCAATCCCCCTCTTTGGCCACTATCCTCGCGGCGTTGCCGGCGCCTCTGACCAGCTTGCCGCCTTGGCCGGCCCGCATCTCGATGTTGTGAATCTCCAAACCTGCCGGGATGGCCGAAAGGGGCATCGCATTTCCCGTCTTCGGCTCACACGAATCGCCGCTCTCCACGCGGTCTCCCACCTTTATGCCAAACGGCGCCAAGATATACCGCTTTTCGCCATCGGCGTAGTGGAGCAACGAAATAAAACAGTTCCTGTTCGGATCATACTCGACACTCGCCACCTTGGCGGGGATGTTGTCCTTATTGCGCTTGAAATCGACGATGCGGTAAATCTTTCTGGCACCGCCGCCTCTGAAGCGCGTCGTGGTAATCCCGTAGTGATTCCTTCCGCCGCTCTTGCGGATGCGTTTGCACAGTGACTTTTCCGGCCGGCTCGTCGTCAGCTCGGCGTAATCATTCACGGAACTGTTCCTGCGCCCCGCACTTGTTGGCCTATATACTCGAATACCCATAATAACAACTCATGGTAGAAATTCGTTAATCAACTTCTCCCGCCAACGCGAGAGAAACGCGTCGTCCTCATCTGCTTAGAACAAATCTATGTGAAATTCGGGATCCAGGAAGACAATCGCCTTCTTCCAACTCGACGTCATGCCGAACGTCCGGCCTTTGCGCCGCTGTTTTCCCCTGCGGTTGGCCGTTCTGACCCTTTTCACTTTGACGTTGTAGATTCTTTCGACCGCATTTTTGATCTGGGTCTTGTTGGCCCTCTTGTTCACTTCAAAGCTGTACGCACCTTTGACGTTCGCAAAGTGCATTCCCTGCTCTGTCACCAACGGTCGAATTATAATATTGTAATCGTCCACTTCTCTACCCGTTAACTCAATCAGCCCCGCCTTCGCCTAAGACAGATAAAAGCGCGTCCTTCGTGAACAACATCTTGCGGTGACTGCAAATATCAAAAGCATTCAGCTCGCTCACCGGCATCACAGCCACCTTCGGAACGTTTCTGGCCGACTTGAAAACATTCACGTCCACAGAATCCATTGCGACCAAACAACCGCGATCAATCTTCAAATTCGTCAGAACGCCAACAAAGTCCTTCGTCTTAGGCTTGTCGAGTTTCAACCCGTCAACGACGACGACATCATCGCCCATGAGCTTGGCCAGGATGGCCGAGTCTCTGGCGAGCCTTCTTTGTTTCTTCGGCATACGCTTGCCAAAATCGCGGGCGCTCTTAGCGAAGATCATTCCGCCACCCCGGCGTTTACCCGTCCGGATATTACCCACACGCGCGTTGCCCGTGCCCTTCTGGCGGAAAAGCTTCTTATCCGAGCCGGCGACCATGCTTCTGCTCTTCGTTGCCGCGGTGCCCACCCGCCTGTTGGCGTGATACATGACAATCGCCTGTTTCAGCAGCGCGTGCCTGACCGATCCGCCCAAGGCCGCTTCGTCGACCTTCAAGCTCTCAATCTCCCGCCCATCTGTATTGTAAACAGCTACATCAATCATCTCTGCGATTCTCGTTTTCCTGTCGGTCACGCCTTCTTAGCACTACGCACGACACAATAGCCGCCGTCGGGACCCGGTACGTTGCCTTTGATTATGAGCAAGCTCTTCTCGTCGTCGATGGACACGATCTCGTGATTCTTCCCGGTCACGCGTTCGTTGCCCATGTGACTGGCCATCCTCTTGCCCTTCTTGATATTGCCGCCGTGGCCCCGGTCAGTCCCATACCCCGCCTGGGACCCTGGCGCCCTGTGTTTTCGTTCGGTGCCGTGTGAAGCCGGGAAGCCGCCAAAGCCGTGACGCTTCATCGCCCCGGCGAAGCCTTTGCCCTTACTCGTGCCAACGACATCGACGAATTTCTCTTCTGAAAAGGTAGACACGCTCAAGGAATCCCCGACCTTGAACTCGTGCTCCACGTCGTCCGCCAGCCGCATTTCCCTGACGAATTTCTTAGGCGTGGTCTTGGCTTTCGAGGCATGTCCGATTTGCGGCTGCTTTCTTCTGGCCGTCTTGACGTCATCGAAGCCGAGCTGAACGGCGTTATAACCGTCCGTCTCCACCGTCTTGACCTGCATAACAACGCAAGGGCCCGCCTGAACAACCGTCACAGGCAGCAAGCTGCCCTTCCCGTCATAGACTTGCGTCATTCCGATCTTTTTTCCGAGTAGCATAGACATATTTACGAACTTCTCATTTCACGATCCGATCCACACTCTTTCCGTGCTTCACGAATCAGGCCTTAATCCTCACGAAAACCCCTGCCGGTACGACCAGGCGGTTCAGGACCTCGACGGTTCGTGCATTCGCCTCATGGATATCAATCAAACGTTTGTGCGTCCTCAATTCGAACTGTTCCCTGGATTTCTTGTCGATGTGAGGACTTCTGAGCACGGTATATCTTTCCACCCGCGTCGGTAACGGCACCGGACCACTCACCCGAGCGTTCGTTTTTCGAGCGTGCTCCACAATCTCCTTGGCTGACGCATCGAGCGCTCTGTGATCGTATGATTCCATCTTGATTCTAATTCTTTCGGTCTCAGTAGCCATAACTGTCCCCCGCGCTACGCGGCGCCGCGGATTGCAATGCGTACCGAACTAAATGCCTTGGGCACGCGCAGGATAAGAATATGTCCGAGAAGCCCCCTTTCGACCAGCCTTCTTTCTTCCCGGAAAGCACACTTGTCTGTTCTATCCTACGACTCATAACAGCGTCACTTCAAACTTGTCCCCGAAGCCCCAAGGCCCGGTAATAACTCGAACTACAATACAAAAAACGCTATAGGGCGAACCCTGTTTCAGCTTACAATCCTACTGTTCTTTGCGATTCTTCTTGTTTGATTCCGGCAGGAAAGGCCTTGTGGCCGATTATTGACTGCTACTCAGAGCTCATCACTATTCACTTTCTGACTCGTGCTCCTATGACAGCAGTCAATCATCCAATCGCCTTCCTTAAACTCACTCGGTTTCAGATCAAACTGGATTCGATCTAACACCGAATACGGGCTTTTGTGGGCCCCTAATAATGTTACTAAGCCGTCCCTGATTGCCCAATCACAGACGTGCTTCAGCCGGACTCAATTTTCGCAAAGCCGTCCTTGGCGATGCTCGCTACGGCTGAAAACTGCAAAAGTTATCACATGAAACAGTACGTGTCAACAAAATGCCAATAAATTTTCCCTTGAAGCAAAAATTTTTGCACTTTTTTCACAGTATAATCTCCCTCGCAACCTGCTCGGGAACGCGTTCATAATTCAGAGGTTCCATCGTAAACGTTCCGCGCCCTGCGGTCACGCTTCTTATTTCGCTCGAATAACCAAACAATTCCACGAGGGGCGCCTTGGCATCGATGACTTGCATATTGCCGTGCACACGACAATCCGTAATCAGCCCCCTCTTAGCTAACAAATTACCTTGGACCGCTCCGAAATTGGCCTGCGGTACGATTACTTGAAGCCGCATGACCGGCTCGAGCAGAACCGGATCAGCCTCCTTGAGAGCTTTCTCGATGGCTATCGCCGCCGCCTGTTCAAAAGCCAGGCTCGAAGAATCCACGGAGTGAAACGATCCGTCAAGCAACGTAATCTTAACTCCCACAACGGGATAGCCCGCCAGTGGACCGCTGCCCAGGGCATCCCGGCAACCCCTTTCCACGTCCGGAACGTAGTCTCTCGGGATCGCGTCCGCAGGGGCCGTGTTCAGAAACTCCACGTCGCGGCTCCAGTGTCCATCTTCCATCAAGAGCGGCTCGACCTGGATAACCACGTGGCCGTACTGACCACGACCGCCGGTCTGCCGTATGAACTTGCCTTCTCCTTCGGCAGGTTTTGTGATCGCCTCTCTGTAGGCAACCCGCGGCCTGCCGACCCGGACGTTCACACCTCGTTCCCTGGTCAGCTTGTGCTGCAGTATCTCCAGATGCAGCTCACCCATCCCGCTGATGATGGTCTGGCCCGTTTCCGGGTCTGTTTTGCATTCAAACGTAGGATCCTCACGACGTAAAGCGGTCAGAGCATCCGCCAATTTCGCCCTTTCGGCCGCCGTCTTGGGTTCGATCGACATGTTCATCACTGTCTGAGGGAACGTGATGCTTGGCAAGCAAACGGGGTTCTTCGGATCGCAGATCGTATCGCCCGTCAGCGTTTGCTTCAATCCCACCACGGCGATGATATCGCCGGCGCCGGCTGTATCCAGGATTTTTCGCTCATTGGCGTGCATCTCGAAGATCCGAGTGATATTTTCCCGCCGGTTGCGGTTGGGGTTCAGCACCCGGCTGCCGGACCGCAACATGCCCTGATAAATCCTCAGAAAACTCAGGTCGCCGTGCACGTCATTGGTGATCTTGAACGCGAGGGCGACCAGACTCCCGTTGTAATCGCACTTGATCGTGATTTTCTTTTCCGTGTTGTTTGGCTTGTGCCCCGTTATGGCCGGCCTTTCCAGCGGAGACGGAAAGTACGACACAACGCCGTCGAGCAACCTCTGGACACCGATATACCGCAATGCGGATCCAACAAAAACGGGGTGAAGCCGATTAGCAAGCGTCCCCGTTCTGATTGCTCTGGTGATCATCACGCTGGTGATCGGTGTGTCATGGACAAAATGGTCCATGAGCTCGGCATCATGCTCGGCCGCCAGTTCAATCATCTCGCTTCTTCGCTGCTGGGCGCGCTCTTTGTATTCGGCGGGAATCTCGGTTTCCTCAAAGGTCGCCCCCATCTTTTCGGTCTGATAGAAAACGGCCCTCATCTCGATCAGGTCGATGATACCCGCAAAAGAATCTTCGGCACCGATGGGGATTTGCACTGATACGGGATTCGCAAGGAGTTTGTCGCGGATGCTGTCCAGGGTCATCTCGAAATCAGCGCCCGTCTTGTCCATCTTGTTCACGAAGCACAAGCAGGGCAAATCGTATTTCTGGCCCTGTCTCCAGACCGTCTCGCTCTGCGCCTGGACTCCCTCACTGCCGTCAAAAACCGCCACGGCCCCGTCCAGAACGCGGAGCGATCTTTCGACTTCAGCAGTGAAATCAATGTGTCCCGGCGTATCGATCAGATTGATCTCGAAACCCTTCCAGGGGCATTTTGTCGCCGCCGAGGTAATTGTTATCCCTCTCTTCTGCTCCTCCTCCATGTAATCCATCACGGCCGGACCGTCATGGACCCCTCCCATC
>CAYZAH010000206.1:0-6896 GCA_964475805.1 uncultured Pirellulales bacterium
CATCGACACGATGTTCGATGGAGTCGATGAGAACGGACGGAATTTTGGCGTCTATGTCCGCAACATTGCCAGCAAAGTCTTTGAGTACGAAATCTATGGCAAATTCACTGCTGGGACGTTATTCCTCAAGGGGCTGGACAGCGACTACAGAGGCCCAGAACTTGAGCCGATCTATGCCGAGTGGAACAGGCAGTTCCAAGCGGAGAAAGCAGCGAGACGGGCCAGACGGGGAACATCCAAAAGTAAGCGTTTAGAAATGGGCGATACAGGACTTGAACCTGTGACTTCCTGCGTGTAAAGCAGGCGCTCTAGCCGACTGAGCTAATCGCCCCCGGTCTTGACTGATTAAAACCTTGGTCATCAACATATCCCAAAGCCTCCGCCGCTGCAAGCAAATTAGAAGGTCAAATTCATCATTTTTCGCCCCAAAGCACAGGCCACCTCAGGTACGGCAGCGTGTGAGAGTAAGTTCCCCGCCCCACTGTCGGATTCTACTGAGGTCATAGCGCTTTATCTTTTGCTCGATCACCTATAAAATGGACGCGCTCGCAGCCTCGATGAAACGGGAGGTTGCTATCGTCCGGTTCAATGAAAGGAGCTTGGGATGGCACAGAATATCAGTCGTCGCGGATTCATCAAGGCCATCGGCGCCGGCGCAACTGCACTGACGACGCTCGCTTGCGCCGGCGTCTCTCCGACAAGAAGCAGACGCGATAAACCCAATCTGCTGTTCCTCTGGACGGATGAGCAGCGGGCCGATACGATGGCGGCTTACGGCAACGCGCGGATCCACACACCCAATCTGAACAAGCTGAGTCGGGAAAGCGTGGTCTTCGAGCGGGCGTATGTCACTCAGGCGGTTTGTACGCCCAATCGGTCGGCCGTCATGACGGGCCTGTGGCCGCACACGACCGGCTGCACCATGAACAACATCCCATTGCCCGCCGAAGTCCCCTGCCTGCCGGAACTGCTGAACGACTCGGATTACCGCACGGCCTATATGGGCAAGTGGCATTTGGGAGATGAAATCTTCGCCCAACATGGATTCAAAGAATGGGTCTCCATTGAAGATGGATACGCGCGCTACTACAGCGCAGGACGCGACCGAAGTCAGAGGAGCGACTACCATCACTTCCTCGTCGAGCACGGCTATCAGCCGGACAACGGCGACAAATTCAGCCGGGCTTTCGCGGCGCGACGTCCTATCCAGCATTGCAAACCCAAATTCCTGGAGCTGAAGGCGTGTGATTTCCTGCGCCGGCACCGCAACGAACCGTTCGTGCTGTACGTCAATTTTCTCGAACCGCACATGCCTTTCTTCGGGCCACTCGATAATGAGCACGATCCGGGCGAAGTCCAGTTGCCTGCGAACTTCGCCGATCCGTTGGAGGACAATGAGCCTCTGCGTTACCGCCTGACGCGAGAATACTGCCGGGTCAAGTATGGCAAAGAAGAGAAGGACATACGACAACTCATCGCCCGGTATTGGGGTCTGGTGACGCAGGTTGATCGGAGTGTCGGCGCTATTCTTCGGACGCTCGACGATCTGGGTCTGGCGGAGAACACGATTGTGGTCTATACCAGTGACCACGGCGACATGATGGGATCGCACCACATGGTGGAAAAGAGCGTGATGTACGAGGAAGCAGTCCGCATCCCCTGGCTGATGCGCATCCCGGAGCTGAGAGGCCGTAAGATCGAGAATCCCGTCAGTCAAATCGACATGATTCCGACGCTTCTCGATCTGTTAGGCGCGGATCGCGAGTGGAGCTTTCCGGGCCAAAGTCTGGCTCCACTGCTCAAGGGCCGCCCTACTACTCGGAGCGACGTTCATATCGAATGGAATCCGAACAGCGGCGCGCTCAAGGTCAAAAAGGGCGGGACGAAGCTCGCATCCAAGGCGGAACTGCGGCGGGTCGAAAACGAGCACACGCGCACGGTGATTTGTCCTGATGGATGGAAGCTGTGCCTCAGCGACGCGGACAAATGTCAGCTTTTCAACTTGCACGATGACCCGGGTGAAACCACGAACCTCTTTGACTCAGGTCTGCACAAAGAAGTCATCGGGCGGCTGACGAAGAAGATTCATGATTGGCAGATTCGCGTGAAGGATACTACCAACGTATAGGTTCGCGGCCCACCCGAAACAATTCCTGTTGCAGAGGGAGGCCGTGTTTGTTTTAATCGTCTCGATCCAAACTGACCGACTTGCACTGTCATCCCTGCGAAAGCAGGGATCCACACGTGTAGCGGTTTAGATGGATTCCCGCTTTCGTGGGAATGACATGTTGTGTCACGTTGCTGGGAGATTCAATTGATGGCAAAGAAAGCACTTATTACCGGGATTACCGGACAGGATGGAAGCTATCTGTCCGAGTTTCTCCTGGAAAAGGACTACGAAGTACACGGCATTATCCGCCGGTCGAGCTCGTTCAATACCGAGAGGATCGATCATCTCTATCGAGACCCTCACGACCCCGGCGCAAAGCTGTATCTGCATTATGGCGACCTCTCGGACGGCACGCGTCTTCGTGAGATACTCACTCAGGTGGAGCCCGACGAGGTCTACAACCTCGGCGCCCAATCACACGTGCGTGTCAGCTTTGACCAGCCCGTGTATACCGCCCAGGTCGATGCCATAGGCACGGTCCGGCTGCTCGAGGCCATCCACGATACCGGCCTGGCCGTCCGGTTCTACCAGGCCTCGTCCAGCGAAATGTACGGCCGGGTCAGAGAGACTCCGCAAACGGAGGAGACGCCCTTCTACCCGCGCAGTCCTTACGCCTGCGCGAAGGTCTACAGCTTCTGGCAAACGCTCAACTACCGCGAGAGCTATAGGATGTTCTGCTGCAACGGCATCCTGTTCAACCATGAGTCACCCCGTCGCGGTGAAACGTTCGTCACCCGCAAGATTACGCGGGCGGCCACGCGAATACGGGAAGGATTGCAGAAGAAGCTCTACCTCGGCAACCTGGACGCCAAGCGCGACTGGGGTTTTGCCAGGGATTACGTCGAGGCGATGTGGATGATGCTGCAACAAGACTCGCCCGACGATTTTGTGATCGCCACGGGCAAAATGCATTCCGTGCGCGAGTTTCTCGAATTGGCCTTCGACCGCGTCAAGCTCGACTGGAAGCAATATGTCGATTGCGATCAGCGCTATTGCCGGCCGGCGGAGGTGGACATGCTCTGCGGCGACGCCTCCAAGGCCAAGCGAATCTTGGGCTGGCAGCCGAAAGTCGGCTTCGAGGAGCTTGTGACGATAATGATCGAGGCCGACGCCGAGCTTGCCCGGAGGGAACGCCTTCTCGCCGAACACGGTGTGAGTTAATGGAGAGCCTGTAATATGGATTTGTCGAAGGAGCGTATTGTTGTTACCGGCGGCGCCGGTTTTCTCGGAAGGCACCTGCAAGAGGAGCTGCGCAGTCGGGGCGTGCCGGCTGAGAGCCTTCTGATCCCGCACATAGAAGACTACGACCTGACCACAGAAGCCGACGTGGTGCGAGTCTATGAGGACATGAAGCCCACCGTCGTTATTCATTTAGCGGCGGAAGTCGGCGGCATCGGTGCCAACCGTGACAATCCGGGGCGATTCTTCTATGCGAATATGGCGATGGGTCTGCACTTGATCGAGCAGGCCAGAATTCGCGGCCTCAAGAAATTTGTGCAGATCGGAACCATCTGCGCCTACCCAAAATTCACCCCCGTCCCCTTCCGTGAGGAGGACCTGTGGAATGGCTACCCTGAGGAGACGAATGCCCCCTACGGAGTTGCGAAAAAAGCCCTGCTGGTCATGCTCCAGGCGTACCGGCAGCAATATGGACTGAACGGCGTCTTCCTTCTACCGGTTAACCTTTACGGTCCGGGCGACAACTTCGATCTGCAAACCAGTCACGTCATCCCCGCTCTGATCCGCAAATTCTGTGCAGCCATCGAGAAAAACGAGGACAAGGTCGTCATCTGGGGCACTGGCTCAGCCAGCCGGGAGTTTTTCTACGTCAAAGACGCAGCCCGGGCCGTGGCGATGGCCACCGAAAAATACGATGGCCCCGATCCGGTCAACCTGGGCGCCGGCTTCGAGATCACGATCAAAGACCTCGTCGAGAAGATCAAAGACATGACCGGCTTCAAAGGCGAGATCGTCTGGGACACGAGCAAGCCGGACGGCCAGCCGCGACGATGCCTCGATACCTCCCGGGCCAGGAAACTGTTTGGCTTCGAGGCTCAGATGCCGTTCGACGAAGGACTCCGCGACACCATCGAATGGTGGAAAGCACACGAAGTCGCATAGTCGTTCATAGTGTGCTCGTAAGAACATCGTAGCATGGGCGTCCCGCCCATGAGTCACAGTCCGCCTCCGGCGGATTGGCCCTGGCTCCATGGGCGAGGCGCCCGCAATACTCATGGGCAAGATGCCCATGCTACTAAACGGCAAATTCTCCGCAGGAAAGAGTTCACATCTTCGTTTAATCTACAGTTTGATGGTGATTCCCCCTGTAAGCTGTAGATGAAAACGGAGAAACAGATATGACTGAAAAGGCAGGAAAATCGTTCAATCGCCGGGCATTTGTTTCCGTTCTCACGGGTTTGTCATTTGTCGTAATGGCGGTGACGGGGCTGGTTTTGTTCTTTGCCCCGTCCTGTCGGGTCGCCCGCGATACTTCGTGGTCCGTGCTGGGGTATGACAAGGATCAATGGGTTGCCGTTCACGTGTGGTTCAGCATCACGTTCCTCGTTGCTTCGCTCTTTCACATCTACTGTAACTGGACGGCCTTAGTATGTTACTTCAAGGCGAAGGTCCGGCGTGGCTTTGCGTTTCGGGCCGAATGGGTCGCGGCTCTGCTCCTCTGCGGTCTCGTTTACGCCGGGACCATCTTTGAGGCGCCGCCTTTCTCATCGCTGATGGCCTGGAAGGAAACGTTTAAGCGCGAAGGCGCCGGCTCCGGCGGATACGGGCATGGAAGACAAGGCCGGGCACAGCACAGCATGATCGAGGCCGACGTAAACGAGCCATCCCTCGTTGGAACGCACGAAGGAGAACAAGCCCATGAGCCTCAGCGAGACGGCGGACGCCTCGGGATGGGACGGGAAACGCTCAAGCAGTTCTGCACCCAAGAAGGAATCGAGGTTTCATGGGCCATGTCACGCTTGAAGAAGGAAGGCTACACGGTTCGAGAAACGATGACGATGCGCGAGATCGCGAGCAGCAAGGGAGTGCATCCGCGTGAGCTTCGAACCATCTTGCAGGCACAAGGTAATGAGTAACGCGTCCTCCAACTGACCGACACGTGCTTCACGACGTCAATAGCCATTGCGGTTGTGCTGGCACAGACCAATCAGCCACTTCTGCTGTTCGGCGTTCAGGTGGGGTCTTACCACCAGTAGATACCGGGCGACTCGCCGTTCGATCTGGCTGTGGGCCGAGATGAGTTTACCGATCAGGTCCAGCAGTTTCTCATTGCTGCTTTGGGGGTTCTCGAACGCGTCAAGCAGCTTCGCCCTTTCGGCCAGCAAAGTATCCCGCAGTTGGGTCAAATCGGTCTCGAAATTCGGGTCTTGCTCTTGTGCGACCAGGATTTGCTCATCGGTCAATCTCAAACACTGAGCTAACCTGCCTCTTTGTCTGAGGCGGCGACCATAGCCCCTTCCGCCGGCGCCGCGGCCAAAGCCACGGCCGCGAGGCCCTTGTTCGGCGCCGGGCGAATTTTGCCAGCCCATGCGTCTTCGGGCGCCGTAGCCGTAACCGCCGCCGCGTCCCTGTCCCTGCCCCATCGGCCCTCGCAGAACGTCGGCACAAAGGCCCATCAAACGCTGACGCTGCGCCGCCGGCAACTCTGAGCGCAATGTTGCGATATGTTGGCCCACTCGATTAAGCAATTGCTCGTGAGCCGTGATGACCTTTTCGACCTGAGCAAGGATCGACGCATCAGGCGTGCATGGGTCTTCAATGGCCGACGCCAGATCTTTTTGCTCTTCCTGAAGGTTTTCGATCAGTCCATCCGCTTCCTTGTTAAATTTCGCTTCAAGCTCAATGACCGATGGACTCGCCTGCGCCATCCAGCCCGCCGATCCGTTCGGTTCGGTCTTCTGGGAGGACGTAGCCGCCAGGCGCGTACCCACAAATGAGATGCCGCCACACGCGACGATGACCACGATCAAGATGGTAGTCCGCTTGCGATTCATGGTCAGTTTGCCTCCCCCGCTGTCGCGTCGTCGTCTTCTAACACCGCCCACATTAGCTCGCTCGACCATTCAAAACCCAGTGCCGCGACGTATCTCGGCTCGTCTTGCAGCGCGGGCGGATTCCGTGTGCTGCCTGACAGGCTATATTTGCCCAGCAGATGTCCCCCGCCGATGGCAAGAAGAATCGCTGCGGCTACGCGAAGTTTCGCCGCAAAAGACCATATGAACGGCCTCGCCCGCGCCTGGCTTTCCTGTGGAATCGCGTCTTTCTTGGCCGCCTGCGCCATAACGCGGTCCGCGATCTCGTGGCCGGTGGTATCGACGTGCCACCGGCCCAACGAGTCCCAGACCTCGGCGACGCTCCGATAGCGGCTCTCGCACTCGGGGCACTCGGCTATGTGTTGCCGAAGCTCGCGGCTCTTCGCTTCCGGCAATCGGCCGGCCGCGTGCTCCAATAATTCGCTATCGTTTATATGTTTCATAGTTCTCACCTATGATTTAACGGATCGAAAGCTCTTAAACTGCGGATTATTCGATAAGATTCTTCATTTTTGCCAATTTATTTCGCAGATTCGCATAGGCCCTGACTAACAGCGATTCTACGGCCGATTGGGTCCAGCCGGTCGCTTCACTGATCTGGGCGTGGTTCAAGCCGCTGTAGCGATGAAGCACGACGGCCATTCGCTGGCGCTCGGGCAGCGCCTGGACGGCGG